>JAUVEK010000059.1 GCA_030594795.1 Candidatus Nanohalarchaeota archaeon
GCCGGGAAGATGTTAAGTGCGTGGTTTCCGGAATACGTGGCGTTTATTATGTAATTGCCGGAGATGTTGGGAATCCAGTTAATCTGAGCCCAACCGGTTTCACTGGTCTGGTTGGAGCCTATTTGTGTCTCGTTTCCATAAAACATCAGTTCCTGAGAGGGTATAGGGGTCAGGTTTTCGTATGTTAACAGAGCTTTTATGTCAAGCATCTGCCCTGAAACTATTGAATATGCGCCCAGGACCAGCTCGTGTATCTTTGAGGCGACTGGTGGAGTTATGGCTGCAGTGGTGTTTGCAGGTGTCTGATTTTCCGGCTGGACTACAAATTGGGTGTGATTAGAGTCCGGGGATGAATTAAAAGCCTGGTTCAGGTCATCGGTTGCGTTACCTGGAATGCTTGTATAGTTACCTGTGTTATTTATTGCGTGGGCTATGTAAATCGCCGGGAGAAGGAGTAGTAAGACTAAAGAGAATGTCAATAGTTTTGGTGTTGCTGTTGATTTACTCATTCATCTCATCTTTTTTGTTGATTTCTCATATTTTGTCATCTGCTCACTGCCTGATTGCTTATTATGTCCTTTACAGTTACAGGATGCGATTTCAGCTTTAGTGTCGTCTCTTTTTTGAAATGTTCTGATTCTATGAGGTCTGATTCTTCCAAAATCTTTATGTGCTTCATGAGCAGGGGATAACATCCGCCATGCTCCTCTGCAATATCTTTTAGTTTTGCGGCACCGTTTCTACATACTGCAAGGTATATCCGGAGTCTCGTTGGATGTGCCAGGGCCTTATAAGCATGTGCTGCTTCCCTGATTTCTTTTGTTAAGTGCAGGTTGCTTAAGACGGATTTCAATACTGATTTTTCAGGATTGCTTTCTTTTGATTCCAGAAGAATTGTGTAGTCTTTTTTTGAGAAAGAGATAAGCCCGATTCCCATCTCTTTTAGAATTCTTTTTTCGTTTGTGATGTTTTTTATTTCTTTCTCTGGCAGGGCGATGTATGTTTTATGGACTCCCTGCTTATAGTAAGAGCAGGTTCCGATAGCTTGGGGGATTTCTGAAAGTTTTGATTTAACTTCAATGGCATTTAATGCCGTGTTGTCAGAATATATTAAGTCAACTTCTTCTTTTAGGATGAAAATGTGCGACAGAACTAGAGCAAAGTCTTTTTTCAATAATTTTTGAAGAGTATCTTTAGGATCAGCCATAGAAATAATCACTGGTTTTTTAATGAATAAATATATAACCAAAGAAGTATATAAAGGTTTTAGAATGTAATGAAACGGTTAAGTAACCAAATGGTTACTCATCTCTCTGAATTGTGTCAGTAGATGTTGAATTCAAGACGTTTTGGAGATAATACTTTAATTCAATTCTATATAATCGAAAGCCATGGATAATGTCCTGTTATCGCTTACTTTGGGGTCCAGGTCTTTCGGATTCCAGATGTCAGACTTAAAAGCAATTTTAAGAATGTCTTTAGTAATAATATTTTGAGGGATTTTTATTTTCTTCTCAACCTGCATCTCTTTATCTACAGCAAAGTCTGCTACTGTGGTGTCGTTTGCCATGATTTTTATGGATTTTTTAGCCAAGGCGCCTGGTATGAATATTTTTGCGGTTAATTCATATTCTTTGTCTGGTGATACGCTGAAATACAAAACAGGATGTTTGCTGTCTTTTCCTGCCCATCTGAAATTTCCTTCAGACTGCCACCAACCTTCTTTTAAAGCATCATTTTCCTCTTGCGTACCAGCCATCTCTATCCTGCCAGGTTTTAGACATGGTATGCCAATAGGATCTGGCTGGATTTCTTTTGCTTCCTGAAAAACCGGCGGATTTGCAAAATCGCGCGGCTGAGAAAGAGGACGGGGCGGTCCAAGCAAAATTGTGTTCTGGAAATCATCAAATTCCGACACGAGGGACTCCAGCAAGTCCATTGCCTGTTTTGTTTTTTCCTCGAGGAGCCTGCCCTTTTCTTCCAACTCGTCTATCCTTTCCTGGAGTCTTTTTTTATTTCCGGTCATTGACTAATAATGGTAATTTAGAACTTAAATAAGTTTTGATAATTTTCGATAGTGAAGATAATGTGCGGGGTGTCAGCGTGCGCTTTCAGGAATGTGTTTTTATTCTTTCAGTAATGCTCTTTTAATTTCTCCTTCTTTTGGCAGTTTTAGTTTGTATTCTGCTATGAAAATGGTGTTCGTTATCCCGCCGAGTGCGTAATGGACTTCTTCTATGCCTTTGTCCTGGCAGATAATTAAGCCGACCGGGTCTTTTTCCCATGTGTATTTTTTGTGCTCTCTATACCAGTTCAGGTATTTGTTCATCTGTCCAACATATTCACTTTTGAATTTCTTGGTTTTCAGTTCAACCAAAACAATGCAGGGGATGCCGCGGTGGTAGAATTCCAGGTCAATTGCATGAACCTGCCCGTCGATGATTATTTTTCTTTGTCTTCCTGATACTGAAAAATCAGAACCAAATTCTAAAAGCAGTTTTTCAATGTTGGATATCAAACCATGCTCTAAATCGGTCTCACTATAATCATCTTCAAGTTTCAGAAAATCAAAGTTGTATGTGTTTTTAAATAGCTGTTCTGGTATCGCAGGTTCTGATGGCATGGGCAGGGTTATTGTCACTTTTCCTTCTCTCTTTGCCTGATAATAGAGTTTATTATGAATTTGCTCCCGCAACTGCCTGACACTCCACATATTCTGGATTGACTGAACTTCATAAAAATCTCTTTCTTCCTTATTTCCTATCTTTATAAATTCAAGATAATGCGACCAGCTTAATTGTTGTGACACTGTCACGACAATTGGATAAGTTTTGTAAAACTGGACTATCCTGTAAAGTTCATCTCTTCTAAAACCAAGGTCACATGCCAGGTTATCAATTAATTTTTCACCATAATCCGCTCTTTCCTTGCGCTGCAGTTCTTCGCGAAGAATTCTTTCTCCAATCTGCCAGTATGTCTGAACTTTGAGGTTGTCTACTGCCTTATATGCTTTTGTTAAACCTCTATCCAGTATGGATTTGATATCCCTGAGCAACAAGTGATAGTCTGGTGATCGCTCTTTCTTCTCATCAAGTGTTTCGTTTTGCTTTAGTACCTGCGTCATGGTTTAAACCTCTTGTAGTTTTGATGTTTTTGTTTTTATAAATTCAGATTCTATGAAATAATGGATATTTTTGAGTTGCTAAAAAAGTCACAACCGAACAATGGCACCAATTGATATTTATTTAGGGCCTGTAATATATATCTCTATGAAATCCGTTGTTGTTGGTGATGAGTTTTTTGTTGCAGGGTTCCTTTACGGAGGGTTTGATAAGGGGATTGTGGTGAAGGACAAGGCGGATGCGCGGATGAAGATTGATGAGGCTATTGAAAACAAAGATGTAGGGCTGGTTGTTGTTTCCAAAGAGCTTGTTGAGCATGATTTGGGTTATATTAATGAAATCAAGGCGGATGGGTCGAAGCCGCTTATTGTGGAGCTGCCGGGATACGGTGAATTGGTGAGTAATTGAGGGTGTTGGTGTTGAAGAAGAATGATGTGAAGATTCGCGGAAAGATCATGAAAATCGCAGGGCCTGTTGTTGTTGCAAAAGAGATGGCTGGGGCGAAGATGTATGATGTGGTTGAGGTATCGAAAGACCGGCTTATTGGCGAGATTATCGAGCTTAGGGGGGATAAGGCAGTGATACAGGTGTATGAGGAGACGACAGGGCTTATGCCAGGTGATGCTGTTGTCAGTACCGGAAGACCGCTTTCTGTGGAGCTCGGGCCGGGTATCATGGGCATGATTTATGACGGCATACAGAGGCCGCTTGAGCTGATAAGGAAGAGGAGCGGGATATTTATCAGGAAGGGGGAAAAGCCGGATGCTATTGACAGGAGCAGGAAGTGGAAATTCTCGGCTTCGGTTAAGAGAGGAGACACAGTTAAAAGAGGGATGGTTATTGGCAGCGTTAAAGAGAGCGCTACTATCACTCACAGAATCATGGTTCCTCATGATATCGAGAGCGGGGTTGTTGGTAAAATATCTGATGGTGAGTTTTGCGTTGATGATGTCATCTGCGAGGTCGGGATTGATAATGGAGGAAAGGCAGGCATAACCATGCGGCAGGTGTGGCCTGTGAGAGTGAAGAGAGGGTATGCAAAAAAGTTTGCGCCAAAGGAGCCGCTGATTACCGGGCAGAGGGTCATCGATACGTTTTATCCTATCGCGAAGGGAGGCACTGCCGCTATTCCCGGGCCGTTCGGGGCCGGCAAGACCGTTACTTTGCACCAGATTGCAAAGTGGGCGGATGCAGATATTATCGTGTATGTAGGATGCGGGGAGAGGGGCAATGAGATGACGAATGTGCTTGAGGAGCTTCCGAAGCTGAAGGACAGGAATACAGGGAAACCGGTTATGGAGAGGACGGTGTTAATTGCTAACACATCGAATATGCCTGTGGCTGCAAGGGAGGCGTCAATCTATACCGGCGTCACTATTGCTGAATATTACAGGGATATGGGGTATTCTGTTGCGCTTATTGCAGACAGCACTTCGCGATGGGCTGAGGCGATGCGTGAGATTTCATCCAGGCTTGAGGAGATGCCGGGTGAGGAGGGGTATCCTGCTTATCTTGCGTCACGGCTTTCTGAGTTTTACGAGAGGAGCGGTCTTGTCGAGACGCTGTCGGGGGATTTTGGCTCTGTCTCGATTGTCGGGGCTGTTTCGCCGCAGGGCGGTGATTTTTCTGAGCCTGTGACGCAGAATACTGTCAGGGTCACGAAGTGCTTCTGGGCGCTTGATGCGAAACTTGCTGATATGAGGCATTTTCCTGCTGTGAACTGGATCAAGTCGTACAGCATGTATGTTGACAGGCTTTCTTCGTGGTATAAGGAGAAGTTCGGTGATGAGTGGAACAGTGCACGGGCAGAGCTTGTGAAGATACTCAAGAGGGAGTCTGAATTGAAAGAGGTTGTGCAGCTTGTTGGGATGGATGCGCTTCCTTATCGTGATCAGGCTACGCTGCTTGCTGCAAAGATTATACGTGAGGATTTTTTGCAGCAGAGTGTGTATCATGAGAATGATACGTATTGCACAATAGAGAGGCAGGGGAAGATGGTTGCTCTTATTTTGAAGTTTTACGATGAGTGCAAAAAGGTGAAGGGGGAACTTGCGGATATCAAAAAAGTAAGGGTGATGGACTGCGTCAAGAGGATTGCGCTTTTGAGGTATATGGATGATGATAAGTTTGATG
Organism: Candidatus Nanohalarchaeota archaeon; assembly: GCA_030594795.1. Classification (GTDB taxonomy): domain Archaea; phylum EX4484-52; class EX4484-52; order EX4484-52; family B79-G9; genus B79-G9. The sequence continues at coordinate 5,256 of JAUVEK010000059.1, forward strand.
CTGAATACGAGGGCATGATTAAAGGAATCGAGGATGAGTTTTCGAAGTCGGGTGAGTTGGCTGATGATTAAGGAATACCATAATGTGAAGTCTGTTGAAGGGCCGCTTTTGTTTGTTGAAGGGGTGTCCGGCATCGGGTATGGAGAGATTGTCGAAATCGAGAGTGAAAGCGGTGTCAAGAAGAGGGGGAAGATTCTTGAGATATCTGAGAATCTTGCATGCGTGCAGATTTTTGAGTCGACCATGGGGCTTGATACGCGCGGGACTAAAGTGAAATTCTTTGGTGAGACTCTCAAGGTTGCGCTTTCGGTGGATATGCTCGGGAGGGTGTTTGACGGGTCCGGGAGGCCGCTTTTCGGGCCGAAAGTGGTTGCTGAGGCGAAGGAGGATGTCAACGGGATGCCACTTAACCCGGCATCGAGGGAATCGCCGAAGGATTTTATACAGACAGGCATCTCTGCTATTGACGGAATGAATTCGCTTGTCATGGGGCAGAAGCTGCCTATTTTTAGCGGGGCGGGGCTCCCGCACAATTATCTTGCGGCACAGATAGCAAGGCAGGCGAGTGTGCGAGGGAAGAATAATGTGAATTTCTGCGTTGTCTTTTGCGCTATGGGCATCACTTTTGAGGAAGCTGATTTTTTTGTGAAGGATTTCGAGGAGAGCGGCGCTATTGAGAATGCTGTGCTTTTTTTGAACCTGTGCGACAGCCCTGCTATCGAGAGGCTGATTACGCCGAGGGTGGCACTTACATGCGCTGAGTTTCTTGCATACAAGCATGATTATCATGTGCTTGTTATCCTGACTGATATGACGAATTACTGCGAGGCTTTGCGGGAGGTCAGCGCCTCAAGAAATGAGGTGCCGGGGCGGAGGGGGTACCCGGGGTATATGTATACTGATCTTGCCTCTATTTACGAGAGGGCGGGGAGAGTCAAGGGGTCCAAGGGCAGTATTACGCAAATACCTATCCTTACTATGCCAAATGATGATATTACGCATCCTGTGGCTGACCTTACAGGATATATCACCGAGGGGCAGATCATTCTTGAGCGGAGGCTGCAGCAGGCAGGCATATCGCCGCCGATAAGTGTGCTTCCTTCTCTTTCGAGGCTGATGGGGAACGGCACCGGGCCTGGGAAGACGAGGGATGATCACAGGGATGTGTCGAACCAGCTTTACAGCGCTTATGCGCAGGGCAGGGAGATACGCGAGATTGTTTCTGTTATCGGTGAGGAGAGTTTGGATGATGTTGATTATAAGTATCTTGAGTTTGCGCGCGAGTTTGAGGCCAGGTTTCTTGGGCAGGGGTTTTATGATAACAGGACGATTGAGGATACGCTTGGGATTGGATGGAATCTGTTTTCGATACTGCCTGAGTCGGAGCTTAAGAGGATATCGCCTGAACTGATTGAGAAGTATTTCAAGAGGAGTTTGTGAGCATGAATGACATTGATGCGAACCCGACGAGAATGGAGCTATTGAATGTTAATGCAAAGCTTTCGCTTGCACGGCGGGGGCATGACATGCTCAAGAAAAAGAGGGATACGCTGATTAGCGAGGAGATTGCGGCGCGAAAGGAGCTTTCTGAGTTCAGGGGGGAGGTTTATTCTCTTTTGGGGGAGGCTTACAGGGATTCCAAGCTTGTTGAGATGGAGATGGGAAGTGTATCGTATGGCGGGATGGCTTTTAATAAGTCAGGGAAGATTGCTGTCAATATTGATTATAAGAAGGTGGTCGGGGTCAGGGTGCCGGTTGGTTCTGCGGAAGTTGGTGAGGAGATAGGGGGAGGCTACAGTTTTATCGGGACGCCTGCGGGGCTTGATGATGTGGTTTTGAAGTTCAGGAACCTGTCTTTGATGGCTGCCAGACTTGCTGCGCTTGATGCAAAAGTGCATGTGCTGGGTGATGATATCAGGAGGACGAGGAGGAAAGTCAATGCTCTTGAGAAAGTGAAGATTAAGAATCTTGAGAGTGCTGACAAGTATATCAGGGGGTATCTTGATGAGATGGAGAGGGAGGATTATTCAAGGCTGAAGCATATCAAGGAGATTGTCAAGGGTGATGATGAGTAAATGAATTGGTCGGTCGGCGACTGACGAATTCAACTGGCAGTTACAGAAAGTTAATTTAAATGATGGAGTCTATAAATCAGTGGGTGATTAAGTGTCGTATCTTAAGCATTTTTTGGGGGCGCATGAGGAGGCGCGAATGGAGCGGTTCAAGGACTATAATTATGAGATAGAGGACAGGCTGAAGATTGCGCACCTGTATTGCAGGAAGGAGACTGTTTTGGAGGATAATACGAATATGTTTGTTGATGTGAAGACGGTCAGGGTCCCGAAGAATAATGTTGTTCTGTTGTGCTCGTATATGAGACATAAGCTGGGTGCTGTTTCCGGGGTTGGTGAGGATTTATTTCTGCCGTTTACGAGT
>JAUVEK010000136.1 GCA_030594795.1 Candidatus Nanohalarchaeota archaeon
TCTTCAGTCTCTCATCATTTGACACAACAACGAAATTCACAGGATTAGTAGAATGCGCAGGCTTCACATTCCCGTCAGCATAAAGCTTGTCCTCGGCACTGCCGTGGTCCGCAGTGACAATAACCTCATAACCATTTTCAACCCCTGCTTTCACAACCTTTGCAGTGCATTCATCAACAACCTCAACACACTTGATAATCGCATCCTTGACACCCGAATGCCCCACAAGATCGCAGTTTGCAAAATTGATAAGAATAAAATCATACTTTTTCTTTCCAATCTGCTCAACAGCCGCATCAGCGACCCCGTAAGCAGACATCTCAGGCTTCTGGTCATATGAGGGAACCTTTGGAGACGGGATCAGTATCCTCTCCTCACCTTTATTCGGCTCCTCAACCTGGCAGTTAAAAAAATAAGTCACGTGCCCGTATTTCTCAGTTTCACCTATCCTCATCTGTTTCAGCCCTCTCTTTGATATGACCTCTCCAAAATTATTCTTGACAGCACTCTCTTCAAAAGCCACAGGGCAGTCTATTGTCCTGTCATATCTTGCCATTGTAGTAAACAGCACTTTAGGAACAGTACCCCTCTCAAACATATCAAATTTCTTAAAAACAAAAGCCTTGGTAAGCTGCCGTGGCCTGTCAGTCCTGAAATTAAAAAATATTACAGAATCCTCATCCTCAATTTTCCCGATCGGCTCCCCACGATTATCAACAACCACAGTCGGCTGGATATAATAATCAGTCTTATCCCCTCGCGCATAAGCCATCTCAACACCTTCAGCCGCACTTTCAGCCCTGAAGCCTTCCCCCTTCACGAGCATATCATACGCTTTTTTTGTGCGCTCCCAGTTAGTGTCCCTGTCCATTGCATAATATCTCCCGACAACTGTAGCGATTCTCCCGGCCCCGATTTTCTTTGCAGCATCTTCAATAATCTTAACATACTTCTTTGCAGACTTTTCAGCAACATCCCTGCCGTCAGCATAAAAATGAATAAATACCTTCTCAACCCCCTGCTTTTTTGCCATCTCAACAAGAGCGATCAGGTGATTGATATGAGAATGAACCCCCTCATCAGAGCACATACCCATAAGATGCAGCTTTGAATCATTCTTCTTTGCATGCTCAATTGCAGAAAGAAGCGCACGATTCTCAAAAAAACTCCCGTCATCCACAGCATTATTGACTCGCTCAAACATCTGCCACACAATCCTCCCGGCCCCCATGTGCAGATGCCCTACCTCAGAATTTCCCTGAGCGCCGCCCGGCAGCCCGACAGCCTGCCCGGCAGCCTCATTCAGGCAATGCGGGTACTTTTTGATCATCTCATCAAAATGAGGAGTATCTGCCATCTCAATATAATTCCCCGGACCGGGTGGCGCAACCCCCCACCCGTCATCCACAACAAGAATAACGCGCTTTAGAACCATTCCATTATCTTGGTCATTCACTTTTTTATATGTTGGTCATCACAAGGGCAAAGAAATTTAACATGGAAATGGAAAAACTGCTCATAGGATAAAGTCTCCCAGAACCTCTACCAAATATCAGGGATACTTGGTCTTCCCGGTATTCACAATAAGCATTTTTTTATCCTTTGGATGCCTGTTCTTCATCTGCAGCATACCCTATTATTCAGCAAAGACAAATATAAAACTTTCCAAACAGCATTCGGCAATGAAAGGATTTATAAACATAGCAATCTCAAATAGTGGCTATGGGAAACTATGAGTCACTTGCTGTTCTTCTCTTCATCGCGCTTATAGTATATTTCTTTGACAGGAAAAACTTCACGCGCGAAGGCATTGTTTTCCTGAGAAGGACCAAAAGAGGGCTTGAGATAATTGATAATATTGCAAGGAAACACCCGCGCCTAATATCTTTCCTTGCAGATGCAGGAATAGTGTTCTCATTCGGGCTTATGGGGTTAAGATATCTCTTCATCCAGAAAAAGATACAGCCTCTTGAAAGAACGCGCCTGTATGCAGCATATTTAGTGGTCTCTGCACTGTTTATCAAACTGATATATGCTGTGTTTTTTCTTGGCTTAATAGAGACATTTAAAATTCCCACTGTTTTTTCAGGACCTGTCGTATTCATCATGGTTGCTTTCACATTCCTCTTCGGCGTATCCGGCTATGGGTTCATGACATTGTTTTTTGGTGCAATAACATTCTCAGGTGCAATAAAGCTTGTCCTGCCTTTTGACCTGTCAGGAGAGCCTGGCGGAGGGGGGCCGGCAGAGGAATCCACCATACCTGTATTTTATGTCCCGCTCGCAGAATGGCTCATCTCGATACTATTCATACTCATAGTCCATGAGTTTTCTCATGCCATAGTCGCACGCGTGGAGGGAATACGGGTAAAATCAATCGGCTATGGTTTTTTAGGGCCTATCCCCCTCGGATTCGCTGAGCCTGATGAAAAAGAAATAAAGAAATCAAAATCACTCACAAAGACGAGAATATTTGGCGCCGGCTCTTTTTCAAATATTCTATCTGCGATAATCCTGCTTATTATATATATTGGTACAATGAGTGTCGGCATATCATCCGGGCTGATTCCTTTTGAGGATACAGGTGTTTTTATACAGTCAGTAGACCCAGGCATGCCTGCAGGTGTCCTGCCGAATGGCACTTTTATTGCTGCTGTTGATGGCGTAAATATTACAACAGTATCTGAGTTTACGGATATTATGAACAAAAAGGGGCCGGGAGATGAGGTGAGTTTACTTGTCAACAGCACATACTATGAACTGACACTTGCTGAAGACCCAAAAAACAAGACAAGAGGCATTATAGGCATTATAGTCGTACAGGACCGCAAGATGGCTCACGGCGCCTTTCTTGCAAGCCTTATTACATGGATGATCCTGCTCAGTATCGGTATCGCGCTTGCAAACCTCTTTCCTTTGCGCCCCCTTGACGGCGGGCTGATGCTTGAGGAAATAATGCTTGGCGCTGGCATCAAAAACCG
>JAUVEK010000025.1 GCA_030594795.1 Candidatus Nanohalarchaeota archaeon
GTGTAGAGAGGGATTTATACAGCTATGTGGGCGAGACTATCGAGGAATTGGGGGATATGCGTGCTGATTTTGTTGAGTTCTTGAAGCACGAAAACAGGATAATCTCTTAATATACTATATGATGCTTTGAAGTGACGATAATGGATGACATCAAGAACTTTTTAGAAAATGAAAGTAAATTTCTTACAGTAATTGGCATTTTTGCTATTTTTGTAACACTTGTAATTCAAATACCTTTTGACCCCACTGAACAAAAAACATATCAATTAGGGGAACAGGAAATAACGATTACCCTTCCAAGTGCTGTTAATCAAAATATTCGAACTATTCAAGGTTCGGTGATATTTTTATTCGTTTTGCTAATTATTATATTTTGTGTTCGATGTTTTAAATCAGCTCTTGAATCTTCTTCCCATATATTTCTAATATTTGCGCTTATATCATTACAATCTTTATTTCTCTTGCTAATATTGTTCCTTCGTAGATATGATTATCTTTTTTTTTCCATTCTGAGTCCGATCATATTATTTAGCATGTGTATTTTAGGAATGAAGGTTCAAGATTATCTTATTAGTAAATTTCGAATGATTTCTTTTGTATTTGCAGTAGTTGCATTGATTTTGTTATTTTTGATATACCTTAATCCTTTCGATATGATCCGTAAAATTGCACTCTTTTTATTTGATATATTTATATATGTTTTTGATGAATCAAATGTAGATGTAGTTATCGATTACTTGTTGGATATCTTTGGATTAATCTTAAAAGGCATTTCATATGGGGTTCTCATTAGCACACTAACGAAGTATAAAAAGATGTTTAGTTCTAAGAATAAGTAGTTGAAATTGAACAATACAATCGATAAAGTCAATAATGATAAATATACAAATATAATGATTCTGCGCCATTATACATCTATGAACCCTCGCACGTTGGCATTCTACGGTGCAATCATCTCATATAGCGGTGCGTTGGTCAGTTATTATGCAGGTCAGTATGAAATGATGCTTATTCTGGTGGTTCTGGGTGTGGTGAATATGTGTCGGTGGTCTAAGCTGCGCAGCCAGTCAAAGCACTAATCATTCTTCCGCATCATCCGCCTCGAAATGAAATAGAAAGCAAAGAATATCACAATGGTTTCGATGGCAACCGATATAATTTCATACATCTGGAATGGGTGAGATTGAAGCATAAAGATTTATTGGCAACAATAAGATATAAAGATTATTCTCCGATAATAAACTGATGCCCGAAGATAAGAATAAGTGCAAGTATCTGGATTATATTATGGAAGATATACCTATCTGCAAGCATCCGAAATGGAAGAACCGTCCTGGTGATGCGCCATGCATCGAAGAAACGATAGGTGCTGTATGTAATTCAAAATAAAGCAGATGATTGACAAACAAACTTTATATAGGGGTTACAAACATAGTATCATATGTTGCATGAGCATATAAGCATATAACTGTATAAGCGTATTAATTCATTGGAACAAACGGGATTATTATATTTATCGAAAGATAAATTAGGAGAGGAGTGTGAAGAATGAATCCATTGACTTTAGCTGGTTTGCTAAAAAGAACATATAACACATTCTCTATGGCTACTTTTGATAATAGATTAAAACTACAAAAATACATATATCTTCTTCAAGCATACGGCTTAAATTTGGGTTACGTTCATGGCTTATACTTGCGTGGTCCATATTGTACTGAATTAACAAAAGACGCATTTCAGATTGAAGATTATCCAAAGTCTGAAAAAGTTGAATTTCGGGACAAGGATGCAGAAGCTAAATTCGTTAAATTTCTTAAATTTATAAAACCACACAAGGATGACATAGAATGGCTAGAGATTGCGGGAAGTTTACACATATACAAAGAGATATATCACTCAAATAAGAAAGAACTGTTGGTTAAATGCGTCAAAAGTAAGAATGAAACTTTTGCCTCAAAAGAGGAAAGAATTATAGAGGTATATAATGAGTTAGTATCCAATGGGGTGTTATAAATGGTTGGAGATTTAAAATTAATACTTGATACATCAAAAGCAGATAGTAAAGAAGTTCATACATCATTGATAAAAACAGAGAAAAAACTACGTGATGAATATATTGGTTCTGCTGTTTTCTCTATGGTGATTGATGCGACAACGAAGAAATCCAATATTTATGAAATACCTATTAAAAAAATGTCAAGACCGAAAAGAATTTACATTCGTTTTAAGCGAAAGGGGAAGTAAATGGGGTATGAGCCACATAAAATGGAAATTTGCAAATATAAATGTACTACTAATGGACACACTAATGAAAGTGAGTCCGATAAACCACATTATTTTATCATCTTATCTTCCAAAGATTACAATCATTGGTCAAATTGTATAACTGTATTGCCGTTGACAACTCAAAGACGTAATAATTATAACAATTATGTGGAAGGATTAGCGCCTGAGAATGTTAAAGAAAATCGTTTGTCAGACATAAGAAAAACCAATGTATTATGTGATCGGCCTTGTAGGGTAAGGAAATCAGATAATTCTGATGGAAAAAAATATGGTGCTTTAAGATATAAGACATTTAAAAAAATTGTAGAGAAAGTAAAGTGTTTTATGGAAGAAGACAATTCCTGTGATTTTACACCCGATAATTTCAGTGGATGATTTATTAGTAGTAGACGGAACTTCTCCAAGCCTATGCCAATCCTTATCTGTTAAAGTTAAAGTCGACTCATATACGCTCTAAATTTTTGCCAAACTGTTTTTTTCTTTTCCCTTTTTTTAACCATTATTCTACCCTCGAAGGATACTCTAGCATTTTCGAAATTATTACAGGAGTTGATGCGCCAATCCATATGGCTTGAAATGGACTGTTCGCCATTAGAGCGATAGCCATTAACCCTCCACAAACTACAACCAATAAGGAAAAGAAAAAGATATAGAGGAGATGAATAGAATTTTCCATCTTCTCTTAATATTTTGTGAATACGCACAACTTCTGGAGCACATCCACCAAAACACCCCCCATAAAAAGACGATATATGCTGAACTTTTGTGTTTTTTTGCCTAAAAATTGTGCAAAGGAGTCAGAGTAGGTCGTTTTTGGTATGCTTTATCGCCACACATATTGTTCTGACACTATCGACAACAACAGTGTATATTGGCTCAAACGCAAAAGTCTATTTGAATAGGAGTATATAAATGGTTAGTCAATCGTTTTTTGCATAAATCAATAAAATAGCTTTAAAATTCATAACAAAAAATTAACATCAAAGCATAACAACATTTTTATTTTTAAGTCACTAGATAATGATTATGCAACTATCAGAAGAAATGAGACAAAAAGTCAGAAAGGAAGTAAAGAGAGGCACATCCAGATACAATGTAGCTGAAGAGATGGGCATTTGTCCACGTACAGTATATAAACTAACAGCCGACCTTCCAAAACGCAAACTGAAACGGCTAACAGAAAAAACAAAGAGGGAAATCAGAAAAAAAGTGAAACAGGGCGTGCCTAGACCCGAAGTTGCCAAAGAGTTAGGCGTCGCTCATCCGACAGTTGTTGAGGTGACTGGTGATATGCCTAAGCAGACGGGACACACAGGCATCCGGGGCTTGACCTTGAAAATCTTACAAACATTGCTGAGGGACGGTTATTCTATACCACCAACAGGATTATCTAGTACGACCGCAAGATACCGTTCATTGAGTAAATATATCCCCCTTAAACGGGTTCAGATAAGGGGTTTGGTCATGTATTTCCTTGAAGGCCGAGAAAAAGAAGCATTTCAGGCATTCATGAATCGGGGAAGAAATAAAGTGATCAGTTACCACAAATTAGATTCTATCATGTCTTTATTTAATCTTTCAAAAAAGGAGAAGCGGGCGATAAAGGTTGGTAAACTTCCTGTGGAAAATAATCTGATTAAAAAGATAAAATCTAAAAAACGTGGTCTTCAGACAACGCTTTCTGATTTCATTGGTAGATTTTTACCTTCGGAAGTACTGAAATTTGGTGTATGCCCTCACCGGGAATTTCGCGCGCTTTGCAGATGTTTGTGCGTCTCGAACCCGGGCCACAGCCTCCGCAAGGCCATATCTTATCCGCTGGACTATGAGGGCATATGAAAGCAAGTGTATTGGCAAAGTTTATAAAGGTTTAGGGGGTATATTAACTAATTCCCGGAGTCAGGGAGTGGATAAACGGTGAAGAAGATGGATGAAATATGTTGTAATGGATGCGGATCGAGCATAGGTGCCGGAGAGCGCTCTGTCAAGTTCAAGTGCCCTGGCTGCGGCGCGGAAATTGTGCGGTGCAGCAAATGCAAGATTACCTCAAATAGGTATACGTGCAGAAAATGCGGTTTTGCTGGCCCGTGAAGCATTGAAGGGTGAAGTGTTATGGGAAGGAATGTGCTTGCGACTTTCAGGGTAATGCCTGAGTCAGTGGATGTTGACCTGAAGGGAGTGGCATCGGGGATAAGAGAGCTTGGCATCGGCGACATAAAGGATATGAAAGAAGATGATATTGCTTTTGGCTTAAAGCAGCTTATTGTGCTTGTTCTTTTGCCTGATGAGGGCGGCGTCATCGAGAAGGTTGAGGAGAAGCTCCACACAATCGAAGGAGTCGATGATGCAGAGAATACCAATGTTACACTGGTGTGAGTTGACAGCCCATTTTCTCTGGTTTTCCGAAAAAGACTTATCTTTATTTGTTCTAAATCTGTTTTATGGATGAGAAAACAGGCAAGAATCAGTTTCTTAAAAGGACAAAGTCGATATGCCCGGAATGTTATGCTGTTATAGATGCGCAAATTCTGAGAGAGAATAATCAAGTGTGGATAGAAAAGACCTGCAAAGAGCACGGCACATTCAAAGAAATATACTGGAGTGATTATGATTATTATCACCGGGCAGAACTTTACAGGGTAGATGGCAGCCCGGTGAGCAACCCGAAAATAAAGACAGACCCGGACAAAATAATCTGCCCGAAAAACTGCGGCCTTTGCAAACTGCACAAGTCACATACTCTTCTAGGGAATATTTTTCTTACAAACCGCTGCGAGCTGAACTGCTGGTATTGTTTTGCGCATGCAAAAAGACAGGGATATGTGTACGAGCCGACATTTGAGCAGGTAAAATTCATGCTGGAAACTCTTCGCAATAATCAACCGGTTCCGGCATACGCGGTCCAGTTTACTGGCGGGGAGCCAACTCTCAGGAGCGATCTTGTAAAGATAATAAAGACAGCGAAAAAAATGGGGTTCCTGTATATACTTCTCAACACAAACGGGCTGCGGATTGCAAAAACACATGGCCTTGCAAAAAAGTATAAGGAGGCAGGAGTGAACATACTCTATCTCTCATTCGATGGTGTGAGTGAGAAAACTAACCCGAAAAATCATAAGTATATGGAAGCTATCCTGAATGAAATGCGGGAAGCAGGCATCGGAGTTACACTGGTTCCGACGCTAATAAAAGGGGTAAATGACCATGAGATAGGCGCAATAATAGATTTTGCAATGGAAAACATAGATATTGTGCGGGGTGTAAATTTCCAGCCGGTTTCATTTGTGGGTAGGATGAAGAGAATTGAGCGTGAGCAAAAGCGTGTGACTATACCTGACCTTTTGGGTGCAATTGAGAAGCAGACAGGCGGTGCCATCCCGATGCATTCATTTTATCCAATACCTGTAACGGTTCCTGTTTCCAATTTTCTCGAATCTGCGACAGGGGTTCCGCAAAGCAGGATGACTCCCCATCCTCACTGCGGTGCCGGGACGTATGTGTTCAAGGAGGGTGATAAGATGGTACCGGTGACTGACTTTGTGGATGTGGATGCGCTGTCGGCGCTACTAAACCGGTCGTCAGCTAAACTCAAACAAAAGATGATTGGAAAAGTGAAAGCTGTGCTTGATATTCACAAGAACATAGACCACTGCATAGATAAAACCAGGCTTCCAAATGGTGTTGATATAAAGAGCGCCATACTCAATATACTGAAAGAGAAAACAAATTCATTAGGTGATTTTCACAAAAAAGTCCTGTTTATCGGGACAATGCACTTTCAGGATACCTACAACTATGATATTGAGCGTGTAAAGAGGTGTGTTATACACTATGTTGTACCTGACGGCAGGATAATACCATTCTGCTCGTATAATGTTATGCCGGAAATATACCGCGACAGGATACATGAAAGCTATGGCATACCGATAGAAGAGTGGAAAAAGCGAATGCAGAAGGAGATTGATGAGCTGGCTCAGCCAATATAGGGAGTATGTGCTGCGCATGGGTGTAAAAATATCTGATATTATTCCAAGAAGAGAGCTTGAGATGAGTGAAATACGCGGGAAGACGCTTGCAGTGGATGCGCTGAATACTCTTTACCAGTTTCTTTCGATTATCAGGCAGTATGACGGCAGCCCTCTCAAGGATGAGAAGGGAAATGTGACGAGCCATCTTTCAGGCATATTTTACAGGTCTTTGAATCTCATGCAGTCTGGTGTGAAGCTTGTTTATGTATTTGACGGCAAGCCGCCTGTGTTCAAGGCCAAGACCAACAGCGAGAGAAGGAAAGTGAGGGCTGAGGCGAAGAAGAAGTGGGCTGAAGCTGTTGAGAAAGGTGAGCTTAAGGAAGCGAAGAAGTACGCGCAGGCATCAGTGGAGATGACTGAAAAGGTGCTTGGGGAATCAAAAGAGCTTTTGTGCGCGCTTGGGATACCTGTTGTGGAGGCGCCGTCTGAGGGGGAGGCGCAGGCAGCTTACATGGCAGGGAAAGGGATAGTCTATGCTGCTGCGTCGAGTGATTATGATGCGCTTCTGTTCGGGGCGCCAAGGCTTGTGAGGAATCTGAACATTACAGGAAAGCGGAAGCTTGCGGGCACGAATATCTATAGGGATATCAGGCCGGAGATGATTGACCTTCCTCTCCTTCTCCGGAAATTGCGCATTACCCGTGAGCAGCTGATAAATCTCGGGATTCTTATTGGCACTGACTATAACCCCGGCGGGATCAAAGGAATTGGCCCTAAGACTGCTTTAAAGCTTGTGCGGGAGCATAAAACACTTCCTGAACTTGAGAAGAATATAGAGTGGAATTTTGATGTGAGTGCGCGCGAGATTCGCGACTTTTTTTTGAATCCGCCGGTTATTGATGATTGTGATGTTGCCGGAGGGGAGATTGAGTGGGAGAAGATCAGGAACATTTTGTGCGACAGGCATGATTTTTCCTCTGAGCGTGTCGACACCATGTTCAGGAAGATGGATGAGATTCGTGAGCAGAGAAAGCAGACGACATTGGGCAGGTGGAAGTAAAGGCTTTGTTAAGCAAAGTTCAAACATATGTGCTCGCTGCATATCTTTTTGAAAGGCAATCAAACAGGGATAAGCAGATATATAAACCACTTCAGACCATATCTATATATCACTGGCATTGATAAGCAAAAGCGCAAATAACACGAAATGTGGCAGGCATGTCTAGAAAATCACCCCCAAATATCCCTTTATTGCCATTTATCTCAATTTTTCTGGTAATTTTATTGTTATTGCCATCCCCTGCTTTTGCTGCATCATGCCCCGGCATGGGCGGCATCTGCATCTGGGTAACAGGCAAATGCCCAGGGGAGATCCGCAGCGACTATAAATGCCCAATACCATTTTTTCTGAAGTGCTGCGTAAAATCAGGTGATGGTGTAGTTGATCCTGGCACTCAGGTGGGTGATGATGAATACACCGGCCCCGGACTTGTAGAAGAAATAAGAGACGACGAGCCGATAACCATATTGACTGTTGATACCAATAAGCCCAAAACCTGCAACAGTCTCTGCATATCTAAAGGCCACAAGTCAGGCGAATGTAGATCCTCCCCCTGTACCTCTGGAACAATTGATGTCGGGGAAAGTAACTGTCTGCAAACAGGTTCTACTCATAAATGCTGCTGCACCCATATGCCGTGCATAGACCTGGGCGGTGAATGCAAAAGCACGAGCGAATGTGGTGACTGTGGAGGCACAATGATTGATAGTGGGTATTGTGCAAGCGGCATTTGTTGTGACTGTCCAGGCCAGGATACGGAAATTGTAGAAGAAGAATTAAGTGAAGGGGAACAGGTAACTGACAATAACCCCGACCTCACGGTAACAGATATCATGTGGGCTCCAGTTAACCCGGGAGTCGGGCACGTAACCGGCACGGATGTTTCCTTCAAGGCTGTTGTGGAGAACCTCGGGGAAGAGGAGGCATGCTCCTTTAACTGTGTTTTATCTTTAGACGGAAACCATATCTGTTCTGTTTCAGAACCTGGTTGCCTGTCTCCCGGAGAAACCCGCACCCTGGAGTGCGGAGAATATAATGAAATAGAGTTAACTGTAGGCGAACATGAATTAAAGGCAGTTGTGGACCCGGATGATGAGATTAATGAATTAGACGAAGGCAATAACGAGGTTACGGAGGTTATGGGTGTGGGTGCCGAAAACTGCTGTAATGAGATAGACGACGACGGAGACGGATTTGAAAACGGCTACGACCCGAAGTGCCAGAAAGATATTTTATTACCTGATCTGGGTGTGAATACGGTGTGCTGGTGGACGGAGTGGAAGTACTGCGGCAGAAATAGGGATTATTACTCCGGGGTATTTGAGTGCCCGCCGGGCTCTGTTGTAGATAAGGTCAGCATAGAGCAACACACTGTAAAACTGCATGATTTTTTCTATGTATACGATGATGCTGGCAGTCAGTTATGGAAAGACAGTAGGGGTAATGATGACGAATTAGATTTATCCCAACACAAGGTGAATAAGATAAAATTCAGGTTCACTAGTGATGATGGCAGCAGTTCGCGGGGTGTCAAGGTGAATAGTATATCATGTCTTCCAAGTGCGGATCTCACAGTAGAGGATATTAAACTTTTCGACGGTTACGGAAAGAAAGTTACGAAGTTCGAGATCGGGAAAACCTACACCGTCGTGGCTGAAATCAGAGAGCAGAGCGAGGGTATTACTTTCCCGGAACTCTCAGACAGGGCACTGACTCTTTATATAGATGACATGGAAGCTAGCAGTTTAAGCTATATAGACCTCTCAGACATTCCTGCAGGAGAGTCCGCAACCTACAAATTTAAGGACACATGGACGCCGGAAATCGATAAACAGTACACGTTAAGGGTTGAGGTGGACGCAAGCAACAAAATAGCTGAAGTCGAGGAAAACAACAATAAATTATCAAGGATAATCCCGGAAGTCTGCTGTAATGAGATAGACGACGACGGAGACGAACTCAGAGACAGCCACGACCCGGACTGCCAGAATGATGTTTCATTGAGTGTGGGCATCAACGAGGTATGCTGGTGGATGTGCTACGGCCACACCGACGCAGGCTACCGCTCAGGGATATTTGAGTGCCCGCCTACATCTATTATAGAAGAGGTCAGCGTAACCGAAGACCTTAAAGATGAAAAAGATTCCTTCTGCATAGATGTATATAACAGCGAGTGGGATCATTGTGGATATCATGTTACTGGTTATTGGAGTGAAAGCGGCGATAAGGTAATAGACCTATCCCAGCATACAGCAAACAAGATACTATTCAGGCTTGGAACCACTGGTACTGCATATTATATGTACTATCCTGTTATCAAGGTGCATACAATCGCCTGCTCCCCGCAAAAGCCGGATCTCATAGTGGAAGACATCAAACTCTTCGACAACGGAGACCGGGTCATAGATCCTTTACCCGGGAAACCCTGCACCCTGAAGGCTGAAATCAGAAACCAGGGAGGGTCAGATGCTGTTTTTCCGGACTTAGAGAATGAGGCGTTAACGCTCTATATAGATGATAAAAAATTCAGCACTTTAAGTTACGCGGACCTCTCAGACATTCCTGCGGGAGAATCACAGACGTATGAATTCAAAGACAAGTGGACGCTAACCGGGGAATCACACAACTTAAGGGTTGAGGTGGACGTGGGTGATAAAATAAAAGAAGCAGATGAAACCAACAACAAAAAAGAAATAACTGTATCTAAGGGAGAACCTGACCTCACGGTTATAGACCTCATCTCTCCGGGAGACAACTATGTGACCGGAGACGACACGCCAGACTTTAAGTTTATGGTTTCTTCTGGAAGCGAAGACTACTACGAATGTGAATTGTTCATCAACGATGAAGTGTATGGGAGGATAGGGTTGCCAGACCCAGACACGGACTTCAGTATCGGGGGAGAAGCAGTCTACAGGGACTCACATGACCGGCTGTGGACTCCGACCGCGGGTCAATCATATATATGGGGCCCTGACAAAGCATCAGGCTCTTGTGTAGGCAAGGGCGCTGATTACCCGGCATGCCATTATTGTGACACCCTGGAGTATGCGGGCTTCAGTGACTGGATTCTGCCATCCTGCAAAAGCCATACTGGAGACGGGAACTGCCTGCTATATCAGTTCGGAGTTGACGCCTGCGGAAAATACCCGTGTTTCCCAACCTGGGACACAAACGTTCCGTCAGGAGAACGTATCAAGTACTGGACCTCTGAAGAGGATACTAAAGATAGTGCATTTCTTGTAGGTTCCAAAGATGGTAAAGTCCATGCTCCGCTCAAGCTCAACACCAAACATGTCCGGTGCGTCCGGAACCTGAGAGGCGAGGATTTCGGGGCTGAAAACAATGTGCCAGCGGCGATTACAGCAAACCGGTTTCTTCCGGACGGAACCTACAGCTGGCATATGCGGTGCACTGCAAACGGAAAAGCATACACGTCTGAGGTGAGGGAAATCACCGTCGACACCAGCTACCTGGAGTCAGAGTTCATCACACTACTTTCCCCGAGAAACGGATATGTTACAAAAGATGATACGCCAGACTTCAGTTTCATACTCCACGGAAACGAGGAACACTACCCCTGCGAACTATTCATTGATGACGTATCGTATGGAACCGAGTCCAGGGCTGAAAACAATGTGCCAGCGGCGATCACGGCAAACCTACTCCTCCAAGACGGAACCCACAGCTGGCGCATACAATGCACTACCAGAGGGAAAGCATACAACTCAGAAGGGAGGGAGATTACAGTAGATAGCGGTTACATGAAACCGGAATACCCTGCAGTCCTCCCAGGACTGTGCTATGGAGCCCCTATTGACATAACAGAAAAATCCGGCAGCACCCTGACAGATTATCCTATCCAGCTTGTATTGGATACAACGAACCTGATCTCCGCCAACAAAATGCGCTCTGACTGCGGAGACATCCGGTTCACCGACTCAGATGACTCAGCGTTACTGGATTACTGGTTGGAGGGCTCCTGCAATGACGCGAACACAAGATTCTGGGTGAAGGTTCCCGTGATCCCGGCGAGCTCGACGAAGAGAATCTATATGTATTACGGTAATCCGAGCGCAAACTCAGAGAGTAAAAAAATAGACACATCCGCCGTTGTTTCCCCACCGCCTTCTTTTTCAATAAAGGAGGAAGTAGTGAATGAGTTGTGTTTGTCGCTTCCGGATCTGGTGATGGAAGACATCAGGGTATTTGAGGGTGGAGTGGAGGCAACAACTCCGCTAATCTACAAGAGAACATACACAGTGAAGGCTGTGGTCAGAAACACGGGGTCTGTTGACGTTGTCTTCCCTGATTCAGCAAAGGATGGGTTAATCTTTTATGTGGGTAACAACAAGCAGAGTGCTCTGAGCTACTCTGAACTAGAGAGTATTCCAGCGGGGCGATCCATGGAGTATGAATTCGGGGGATTGCAGCTGACAGCTGTTGGCGAGTGCTTGTTGCGGGTGGAAGTGGATGCGAAAGGAGAGATTGATGAAGTCTGCGAAACAAACAATTACCTGGGGGAGGGATTTGATGTGTCCAGTGATCCGCCGACAGGAAAGCTCACTGTCTCACCAAGTGTGGGTGTGGATGTTGGTGGAACACTGACGGTTACGGTAACAGGAGAAGATGAGTTGGGTGTGAAAAAACTTATCCTGAAACGTAACGGCAAGGAATTCAGAAACTATGAGTGTGGTGGAGAGGAATCCTGCTCTGAAACATGGAATATTCCTGTGTCTTGCGGGAAAACAGAATACTGCGCCCAAGTGGTGGACAGCGGCGGTCAGGTTGCTGATACCCATCCCACCTGTGTTACGGTAACAGCAAGTCTCCCGAAGAAATTTGATTGGAGGGATAATAAAGGGGATTGGATGACTGATGTTAAGGATCAAGGGGAATGCAATAGTTGCTGGGCGCACGCTACGGTAGCGGCCATGGAGGCAGTGTACAATATAGAGCAGGGAAAACCCTATTTAGATATAGATCTCTCAGAGCAGTATCTCATCAGTTGCTCTGAAGATGCCGGTGATTGTTGTTGGGGGTGGCGTTATCTAGCGCTACAGTACCTAGTGGATCATGGAATACCTGGAGAAAGTTACTTTCCCTATGGGGATGCTGGCTGTGAGTGTTACTGGGAGGAGGATAAACGCGTGTGCGAATGCAACTATAAAGATCCCTGCAGCGACCATAGCTGCGGTGGAAGCACTGCCTCGACAAGCGACATGTGGAAGATAACCTCATTCAACCGGGTAACAGGCAAAGACAAAATTAAACTGGCTTTAATTGAACATGGGCCTGTTGTGTCCAACATGGATATATGGGACTGGGGCAGTTCCGAGATGGGATGCGGTACTGAGGAGATAAATCTAAACCATGTTGTGGCAATAGTTGGCTATAATGATCGGGAAGGGGGTTACTGGATTGTGAGAAACAGTATGAGCTGGTGGAATTCTTATCTGAAAGTAGGATATGGTGAGTGTGGTATAGAAGATGAAGTATATTATATAACAAAGGTGGTGGAGCCGTGATGAGAACAGAAGGTTTCTGGGTTATGTCTGTGTTAATAATAATTTTCATGATTATTCCGGTATCTGCAATACCAAATCCCTCAGCGGTTTATTGCGGGCAATTGGGTTATGAATACATTATAGACAAAACAGATGACGGGGAGGTTGGAATCTGCCAATTCCCTGACGGTTCTACTGCCAGAGCTTGGGATTTCCTTAGGGGGGATGTGGGGCAGGAGCACAACTACTGCAAAGAGAAAGGTTATGAGTTTAGGGTCGTTGTGAACGACAGCCGGTGCCCGGGAATCTACTTCAGCCAATGCGTTTTATGTGTCTCGCCGGAAGGGGAGGAAACCGAGGTTACAGAGTTGATGAAAGAGGATGGCAAGTTCCCGGATTTTAGGAAATGGGTCAATCCAAATTGCAATAACAACCAGATTTGCGAGCCGGAAAAAGGTGAAAACCATGGAACATGCGTGCAGGACTGCCC
>JAUVEK010000109.1 GCA_030594795.1 Candidatus Nanohalarchaeota archaeon
TACATTTGTGCCTCCGTACCATGAGTATAATGAGGATACTTTGCTTGCATTGAAGATGAACAATATTAATATTATCTCATCAGGATATGATGATTTTGTGCGTGGCAGAGCATTCAAGGTTGATGAGCACGGCATATTGCATCTTCCTGCGGCAGCCGGGTTCTATAACTGGGGAGAGAACCGTCATAATAGTGCGCAGGAAATTGAGAATTCATGCGAGTATGCACTGGAGAACTATAATGTCTGTATAATTATGCTGCACCATCACATGTTTGTGGATAGTGCGGGAAACCTGGACCTTGGGAAAGTGAAGGTGCTTACAGACGTGATTGAGTGGGCGAAGAACAAAGAGCAGGAAGGTGCAGCTGATATTGTGCGCCTGAAAGATATTGATGTTGATGATCTATGATGGGACGTATAAACATTGACAGTATTGGATGGCTGCTTTTTTTGGCTCTTAGCGGTTTCTTTTTGCTTGCAGGCAATGGCGGCAGCCTGTCGAATATTGATATGAACGTTATCGGTGAGTATAGTGAGATTTTGCTGCCTGATACAAGTGAGCGCGTTATCGTGTTCAGGCATGATGATATCGGGCCGGAATGGTCGGATGACAGCGCCATCTATATTACGGAAATATTCAGGAAGAGGAATGTCGTGCACGTAATTTCTGTAGTCCCTACGAATATAGGCGGGATGAAATTATATGAGGACCCGGTTATAGCTGATTACCTCAGAAGCATTAAGGATGATGAGTCTATTGAGTTTGCGCTTCACGGGTATGACCACAGTTTCCATGAGTTTGAGGATATAGCTTTAGACGGGTCTTCCAACAGTGCCATGTATAAGATCACTGACGGCTCAAGGATACTGGAAGATGTTGTCGGCGCTGCGCCTGTATCATTTGTTCCCCCGTACGGTGTCTACAATGACAATACACTGGCTGCGATGAAGAGCGGGGGGTCAATGAATATCATGTCTTCATGCCCTTATGATGTTAATAAAGGGCGCGCTTTCGGGAAAGTGGACGGCATCATGTACCTTCCTGCGACAGTGTTTCTTTACGACTGGGAGGGGGACCATCCCAATAGTGCAGATGAAATTATAGGTTCCTGTGAATATACTCTTGGCGAGTTCGGAGCTTGTGTGATAACACTGCATCATCATAAGTTCCTGGATTCCCGGGGGAATATGGATCCTGAAAAGGTCCAGGTGCTTATTGATGTGATTGAATGGGCAAAATCAAAGGAGGAGGATGGTGAGGCAAGGATTGTCCGGCTGAAGGACATTTTTGATGAGGATTTGTTATGAACCTGTATTTTGTGCTTGGGTTTTTTCTGGTGGCTGCTCTGTCACTTTTTTTCTTTGCAGACGAGGAGCGTTTGGACGGCCTGCATGATGATGTTGTGCCGGATGATGGTGATAGTTTGGGAGACGGTTCAGACAGCCCGGAGGGGGATGGCGCAGCTGCCGGAGATGATGCTTCCGGGAGCGGTGATGATGAAGTTCCGCCAGATGATAGTGATGTTTCTCTCTATGATGCCGGTAAGAAAAATACTTCTCGCGCGGGTGACGGCCATGTTTATCTCGTGCAGGTTGGTGCGAAGACAGTGATAGAGAGGGGTGCTGATGCTGTGGTTTCGGACCTTAAGCGCGGCGGCGCTAATACTGTCGCGCTGCAGGTTTTTTCTGATGAGGACTATACCGGCGTCTACTGGGATTCGAAGATTGCGCCTGTGAGGCAGGATATCCTGGATGAGTTTATTCTTGAGGCTCATGAAAACGGGTTATCCGTGTTTGCGTGGATGACTACGCTTGATATGGGGTGGATATATGATGCGCATCCTGAGATGAGGGTGAAGGCGTATATGCGTGGGAAGATTACAGAGGATACCGGCTGGTACCAGAGAGTCAGTCCATGTTCTCCTCGCCATCGCGAGTATGCTCGGAGTGTGTTTCGCGAGATTGCTGAAAATTACGATGTTGACGGGATATTATTGCAGGATGACCTTTACTGGGGCAGCCATGAGGTTTTTGATGAGCTTACCAAGGATGAGTATTTCAGGGATACAGGGCGCGTCCTCACGTCCGGGGAGATTGGCACCTCTAAATTTCATGCCTGGAAGTCCGGTAAACTGACATCGCTTGTGAAGTCTATCAATGATGAGATCAAGTCAGTTGATCCTCAGGTAAAGCTTGCTGTTAATGTCTATTATGACTGCGCGCTCGATGAGCCGTGGTGCCTGTCGAGTTTCGGGCAGGACTACGGGGCGCTTTTAGATAATTCTGATTATATGGCAATCATGGCTTATCATGTGCTTTCCGGTGAATCACCGTCGTGGGTGGGTGATGTTGCAAGAGGTGCGCTTTTGAAGGAGGCCGGCGGGAGCGAGGCAATCATCAAGGTCCAGGCTGTGGACTGGGAGAGGGGTAGGAATGTTGATTCATCTGATGTTAAGGATGCTCTTTTGGCTGCGAAGACAGCCGGCGCCCGCAACCTGGGTTTTTATCTTTCGGGGCGGTCGATGGATGAGATGGGTCTCGATTTCAATGAGCTGGACTGAATGGCCGATGTGCGCAATACATTTATATATGTGATATTGTATATTAGTTCTGGACATTTATTAAAACGAGCTAATGGTTATTTGGATGCACGATTATGATGTGATTATTGTCGGCGCAGGACCCGCGGGTCTTTTTTGTTCTCTAGAGCTGGCTGTAAAGTCCAGGTTGAAGGTTCTTGTGATTGATAAGGGGCATGATGCTCTAGAGCGGAAGTGCCCGCTTAATTCTGTGGGCCACTGCCTCAAGTGCAGGCCGTGCAATATTATGTCGGGCCTCGGAGGAGCTGGCGGGCTTTCTGACGGGAAGCTGAATCTTGATTATAAGGTTGGCGGGGATCTGACTGAATATGTATCTCATGAGACTGCAATGGAAATTATCAATTATATTGACTCTGTTTTTGTCAGGAACGGCGCATCCAATCATCTAAGTGGCATCAAGGGAACCGGTGAGCTTCTTGCGAAATGTTCACGGGTAGGCATAAGGTATATTCCTGTAAAGCAAAGGCATGTGGGCTCTGACAAGCTGCCTGCATTGATTACGAAGATCAAGAAGCGGATTGAGTCAAAAGGCAATGTTAAGTTCCTCCTGAATACTGAGGTTAAAAAAATTGAGAATGGCAGGGATTTCAGTGTTAGTGTCAGGAACGGCAATGGTGATGCTACCTATACTTCCAGGTACCTGATGGTCGGTGCCGGGCGAAGCGGGGCTGAGTGGCTTGAAGCGCAGTCAAAGAAGCTTCATATCAAGTCGAGTTATGCGCCTATTGATGTCGGTGTCAGGGTGGAGGTTGCGAATAATGTAATGGAGCCTGTAACCAAGATTAACTGGGACCCGAAGTTTCATGTGTATTCTGATAAGTATGATGACAAGGTGAGGACTTTCTGCACCTGCCCGTCAGGGTTTGTGACGAGGGAGGATTACGGCACCTACATTGGTGTCAATGGACATTCTATGATGAGCAGGAAGTCTGAAAATACTAATTTTGCGTTCCTGACTACTGTAAAGCTGACTGAGCCTGTTGAGAATACTACTGATTATGGGATTTCGATTGCGAAGCTTGCGACTACGATCGGCGGGGGGAAGCCGATACTCCAGAGACTGCGCGACCTTCGGCGCGGGAAGAGGTCCACGTGGGAGAGGCTGAACAAGAGTTATGTCAGTCCTACGCTTCATGCTGTTACACCGGGAGACATATCGATGGCTTTGCCGCACAGGATTGTGATGAATATTATCCAGGGCCTTGAGAAGCTGGACCATGTTGTGCCGGGTGTGGCTGAGGACGGGACACTGCTTTATGCGCCTGAGATCAAGTTTTATTCTATGAAGTTCGATGTTACAAGTGATATGGAGACTAATCTTTCGAATCTTTTTGTTGCAGGTGACGGGGCCGGGGTTTCGCGCGGGATTGTGGCGTCTGCTGCAACTGGTGTTATTGCTGCAAGAGGGATTATGAAGAAGGAGTAAACTGGATTTTCTCTGCTCCCTTGCGTTGGCTATGCTAAATCACTTCATATATTTTTAATTAGGGATTTATGTATCCTAAATATTATATGTTGATTTTTAAGGATACAGGAATTTAAAACTGTATCCCATAGCCGGTGGATTTACTATATTTATATGTTATTGAGCCATATATTATGTATGGTTCCTTTGAGAGGAAGGGTTGGCTTTCTTGCAGTCTTTTGTATAGTCTTTGCTATTCTTTTTGAGGTTAGCTGCGCTGAC
>JAUVEK010000090.1 GCA_030594795.1 Candidatus Nanohalarchaeota archaeon
TGTCAAAGGTCCTGAAAAACCCCGAGAGACCCGCCGTGCTTGCAGTCGGCGGAAGCAAAATTGATGACACAATGAAAGTAATGGAACGGATGCTGAACTCAAATGCCTGTGACAAAGTACTGACATCAGGACTCGTCAGCCTCGTATTCCTGGCTGCAGAAGGCCGCGACATAGGAGATGCAACCTATAGCACGCTGGTCAGGAAAGAAGCGGATTTGCATATACCAAAAGCAAGAAAATTGCTTGCAAGATACGGAAGCAAGATAGAGATTCCACAGGATATTGCAATCTGCGTAAATAATAACAGGATTGAGATGCCTGTAGCAAACCTCCCGACTGACTTCCCGATCCTTGACATCGGAGAGAAGACAATAAACAATTATAAAACAATCCTTAATGAAGCAGCAACTGTAGCCGGCAACGGGCCTGCGGGCATGTTTGAAAAGAAAGGATTTGAGAAAGGCACACATGAGTTGCTAAAAGCAATACATGAATGCAGGGCATTCACAGTTCTTGGCGGCGGCCATCTTGCCCTCGCTGCAGAACAGATGGATCTCCTTGACAAGCTGGCTCATGTTTCAACCGGCGGCGGGGCATACATGCTGTTCATGACAGGAGAAAGGCTTCCGGCAGTCGATGCTCTGGTAAATGCGGCCCAGAAGCAGGCGCCTTTGATAGTGAGATCCCGGTATCAAAATCAATTCTAACAGTGTAAGGAGCGTGAGATGTATATGATAGCAGTGGCTGTAAATGGATTTGGAACAATAGGAAAGCGCGTGGCAGACGCAGTATCCATGCAGGATGACATGAAAATAGTCGGCGTGGTAAAGACAAGGCCGACATTCGAAGCCAGGATGGCAATAGCATGCGGATATCCCCTGTATGCAAATAATGCTGAAAACATGCAGGTATTCAGGGACGCCGGCCTGAAAGTGGAAGGCGTGCTGGAAGATATGATAAAAAAAGCAGATATTGTCATTGACTGCACCCCCGGCAAATTTGGTGTCCTAAACAAGCCGGTTTATGAGTCCCATAAAGTGAAAGCGATATTCCAGGGCGGCGAAAAGTCAGGGACTGCAGACGTTTCATTCAATGCCCAGGGCAATTATTCAGAATCTATTGGAAAAGATTATGTTCGCGTCGTATCATGCAACACCACCGGCTTGTGCAGGACACTGAGCGCTGTTGAAAAGAAATTCGGGGTTGCAAAAGTGCGCGCAACACTGATCAGGCGCGGCCCGGACCCCGGGAACTCAAAAAAAGGGCCGGTTAATGCAATTGTGCCCAACCCTCCGACAGTGCCCAGCCACCACGGCCCTGACGTAAACACAATATTCCCCAACATGAACATCATGACAAGCGCGGTAATAGTGCCGACAACCCTCATGCACCTGCACACAGTCATAGTAGAGCTCAAAGACCATGCAACAACTGAAGAAATAAAAGAACTCTTCAAAAACACGCCGCGCGTCATCCTTGTAAAGGCAGGCGAAGGCTTCACATCAACAGCAGAAATCATGGAATACGCGCGCGATACTGGCAGGAAGCGCAGCGACCTCAACGAGATCGCAGTATGGGACGAAAGCATAAACGTAATCGGAAAAGAACTGTTCTACACACAGGCAGTCCACCAGGAATCAGACGTGGTCCCGGAAAACATCGACTGCATCCGCGCAATGATGGGCACCATAACAGACCCGAAAGAATCCATCATGAAGACCGACAAGGCACTTGGCCTGAAGAAATGGTGGTAATGGGCATAGAAACAAAAAGGCGGACGACGTTAATACATGCATGCGCGTAAGCCCTGAATTTCTCAAAAGTATTGCTGTCCCGGCGTCTGTCGGCGTTGTTCTTTATTTTTTGAATGTTAACTTCATCACATGGATGTTTAATGTGTTTCCGGAAACTGTTGCGCTTGTTTTTGGCAGGGGCACATGGTGGCTTGATGCGCCTGTTTTATTGAAGGTGTTTTATGTCGGGTTGGTCAGCCCTGTGGTTGAGGAACTGGTGTTTCGACGGGCAGTGCTTGGATATTTTGTGCACAGGGACAGGCAGGCATTCGGCCTTGCAGTATCTACAGTTGTTTTTGCGCTTTATCACATGTTGTTTGGCTGGGGTTATTTGAAGGCAGTGATAATGCTGGTCCCGGGACTGGTGTTTGGAGTTATGTTTATCAGGTATGGATTCAGGGGGTGCCTCTCATGTCATTTATCGAACAACATTATGTCTGCAATTGCACTCATAAATATTTAAAAAACCTGCTGTCCAATCCTATGATAGTGCCGAAGTCGCTTAGCCCGGTAGAGCGGCCGCCTCGAAAGCGGCTGTCTGAAAGGACACGCAGGTTCGAATCCTTGCATAAAAAGAACGCAGGGCGGAAATCCTGCCTTCGGCGCCATCTTTCTTTCCCTGCATCTGACAGCGCAAGTCAATCAACACCCACCCAAAAAGATATAACCAGAAATCTACACTATGTTACTATGCGCAATAACATGAATGCAACCGAAAAACCTGTTAACTGGAACAATGTTGCCTTAAAGATGATTCCGGTTCTGATAATAGTTCTTATGGGTATAATGTATATGTTTAATCAGAATTCTGATAAAGTATATGTAGCATATTACAACATTACCAACCAATCAAATCCGTACGCAGCTCCCGATTCCGGTGAACCGGGCGCGATTTTCCTGCCTCATCACATTCTTTTGATAATGATTGCTGTCGGGATAATAGTAGTTATCGTCTTTGCAATCTATATATTAGGTTGTATTGACGAGGATGAAAATTACCATTCAAATGCATATTAAGGTTTTGACTGATTCTATTTCTCATAAACCCATGTTTCTTCATTCTTTTCATATTCAATTATCTCATCAATATCGAAAAACAGGGTTATCTCTCTCTCAGCAGACTTTGCAGAATCAGAAGCATGTATGAGATTCCTTCCTGTATGAATACTAAAGTCATGCCTGATAGTCCCGGGAAGAGCATCTTTCGGATTTGTTGAACCAACCATCTTCCTGACCACTGCGATTGCGCCGTCACCCTCAACAATCATTGCCACAAGAGGGCCTGCCCTGATAAAGTTGACAAGACCCTTATAGAAATCCTTGCCCTCATGCTCGCCATAATGCTTTTTTGCAAGCTCGCTGGACACCATAAGCATCCTTAACGCAGAAATCTTCATTCCCTTGTGCTCAAACCTGGAGATGATATCCCCAACAAGTCCCCTCTGCACAGCATCCGGCTTTACCAACACAAGAGTCCTTTCTATTTTCATACAGAATCAACACATATTTCATATTTCATGATTTTTTATTGCATATAAAGTATGAACAGGCAATCAAAAAGCTTAGCACGACAGTGCTATGATTTCTTGCCGAGCTTCTCACTTTTTCGCTTCCTGTAAAGTTCGGTCCACACAACCTTTTTAGCCATCCTTATCTTCGCATTTCTCTCGCACTTTGAACTGCAAAAATAACTCACAGTACCGTCAGATTTTACAGATACAAGCCCTTTGCCTGTACCGACAGGCTTCTCGCAAAAAGAACATTTCATAATAAGCACCGTATAACTTACTCAATAACACCCGCGTCTTCCATATCTGACTCTTTTACCATCAGTATGTCTCCGACGCGCACAGAACCTACCACGTTCCTCACAAGCACCTTATTGCGCTTCAGGTCATCGACAACAGTGCATCTTACTCTCGTAACTCCTTTTGCGCCGCTGCGGCCCATAATATGTATAACTTTTGCTGGTAATGCCATTGTAATCTACCTCTTAATATGAGTTAATTATTTCTTTAGCTCCTGTATCTTTTTAACAATTTCTTCTACCTGCTTCTTTCCTTTTCCCTCATCAGCTATTGCAACAGCTGCTGTAGGAACTTCAATGCCGCATGCCGCTCCCAGCTCCTGTTTGCTTGGAACTGTTATGACAGGAACATCCTTCTCTTTGCATATCATTGGAATGTGCATGACAACTTCAATAGGCTCCACATCCTCTGCTACAACCACCAGTTTCGCAAGCCCGCGCTCAATCGCCTTAGTCGCCTCATTAGTGCCCTTTCTTATATTCCCTGAGCCTTTTACAGCCTCAAGCGCATCATATACCTTCTCTGCAACATCCTTGCTTACTTCAAAATCAACTAACTTTCCCATATTTAACACCTCATATTAAATCTCGGCAATACCGTCATCAACTTAATGCTTTCATTGGCAGAATATTTTAGATAATATCTGTTTCAACACACAAGTATTCAATCAAATACCTTTAAATAATTTACGATTGCGCAAGCTTTGCTCCCTGAATAAAAAATAAAGGATGAGGGCCGGGATTTTCGATAGACATTGATGATAATCTCAACATCCTGTTTTCGAACCCGGGTATGGAGATCCACAATCTCCAGGACTAGACCGGCTGTCTTACCCTCATCATTTAAACTAAAGGCAATAATTGATTAAGATGAATTAGATTTATAATACTTTGCGTGTTCAATTCATGAATTCCCAAAACACACACAATATACCACCCACAACACAAATAAATAATTACACCTGCAAACAAAACATATGAAAAACATCACCCTCATCGGCTACAGGTGCACCGGCAAGACAGAAGTCGGGAAAGAAGTTGCAAAAGCCCTTGGATTCAGATTCATAGACACAGACGAGTGGATAGAAAAAGACGCAGGAATCACAATATCGCAGCTCGTATCAAAATACGGCTGGCAGGAATTCAGGGAAATTGAAAAGAAAGTCATCCACCGCGCATCCGGGCAGCAAAACGCCGTCATCTGCACAGGCGGGGGCGCAATAATCAATAGCGAAAACACCCAAAACCTGAAAAAAAACAGCATTGTCTTCTGGCTTGGCGCAAGGCCTGAAATAATACTAAAGAGAATGCAAAACGACAAGAAAACAGACACGCAGCGCCCAGACCTTACCGGCAGAGACGACACCCTGAAAGAGATAGAAGAGACACTCAAAGAGCGCATCGAAAAATACGAAAGCGCATCAGACTGCAAAATAGACACAAGTGACATCACAAAAGAGGAAGTCACAGAAAATATATTAAAGATATACAAACGTACCAAATAAGAGGTAATCACATGTCAGGAAACACATTCGGAAAACTATTCAAAGTAACAACATTCGGCGAATCGCACGGCGCCGCAGTAGGCGCAATAATAGACGGCTGCCCTGCAAAACTGCCGTTAACAGAATCAGACATACAAAAGGAACTTGACCGCAGGAAGCCGGGGCAGAGCAGTATTGCTACTGCGCGCAGTGAAGAGGACAAGGCAGAGATACTTTCAGGTGTTTTCGAAGGAAAGACCCTTGGAACACCACTTGCAATCATTGTATACAACAAAGGCCAGAAATCAAAAGACTACGACAACCTGAAAGACATATTCCGCCCGGGCGCAGCAGACTTCACCTACCATTCAAAATACAGCATCCGCGACCACCGCGGCGGCGGAAGAGCATCAGGAAGAGAGACGCTTGCAAGAGTAGCCGCAGGCGCAATCGCAAAAAAACTCCTTGCGCGCAAAAACACAAGAATAATCGCCCATACCAAAGA
>JAUVEK010000113.1 GCA_030594795.1 Candidatus Nanohalarchaeota archaeon
CCATTCAAAATACAGCATCCGCGACCACCGCGGCGGCGGAAGAGCATCAGGAAGAGAGACGCTTGCAAGAGTAGCCGCAGGCGCAATCGCAAAAAAACTCCTTGCGCGCAAAAACACAAGAATAATCGCCCATACCAAAGAGGTCCACGGCATCAAAGCAAAGACATTTGACGAATCCGCAATCGAAAAAAATCCCGTAAGGTGCGCAGATGCCAACGCAGCTGTGCTCATGGAAAAAAAGATAAAAGAATCATCAAAACAAGGCGACTCACTCGGCGGCATTGTAGAAATCATAGTCCAGAGACCGCCAAAGAACGCAGGCGCCCCTGTATTCGACAAGCTCGACGCAGACCTTGCAAAAGCCCTCATGTCAATCGGCGCAGTCAAAGGAGTGGAAATCGGCGAAGGATTCAATGTCTCAAACCTACTCGGCTCCGAAAACAACGACGAACTCCACAAAGAAAACGCAGAACTGCGCCACAAAACAAACCACGCAGGCGGAATAGTCGGAGGCATATCAAACGGCGAAGACATCATAATAAGAATCGCCGTAAAGCCGACTCCCTCAATCTCAAAAAAACAGGCAACACTGGACACAGATGGCAAAAAAAAGATAATAAGCATTGCCGGGCGGCACGACCCCTGCATATGCCCAAGAATAGTGCCGGTAGCAGAATCAATGGTTGCGCTCGTCCTCGCAGACCATATGCTAAGGACAAAAACAACAAGAGTCGACGAAATATGAAAGTATCCCGCAAAATACAGGACATCCGGCTAAGCATAAGAAAGATTTCAGACATGGCATCAGCAGTGCCGGGCTGCATCAGGTTTGACATAGGCCAGCCTGACTTCAGGACACCGAAGAACATACAGGATGCAGCGATAAAAGCAATAAAAGACGGCAGCCACGGGTACACGCCTGTTGTCGGGATACCTCCCTTAAGGCAGGCAGTTGCAGACTACGAAAAAACCAAAGGGTTTGAAGTCACAAAAGAGAACATCATGATAACGACCGGCGGCATGGGCGCAATATTCACAACCCTGCTTGGGTTTCTCAACCCGGGTGACGGGATAATCTTCCCTGACCCCACGTGGCCCCCCTACAAGCTGATGGCCAGTTCAGTCGGCGGAGTTCCTAAACTGGTCCCGTATTTCAATGCAGACGGCAGCCTCGACACCGGAGCCATAGAAAAAGCAATCACTCCAAAAACAAAATTCCTGCTTGTAAACACCCCGGAAAACCCCACAGGCCGCGTCATAGAAAAAAAAGAACTAAAGGCAATAGCGCAAATTGCAGAGGACAAAGGCATAATGATAATATCTGACGAAGTATATGACCGGATACTGTTTGATGGAAACACCCACACATCAATCAGGAAATATGCACCTGACAACACAATCATAATAAACTCAGTATCCAAAACTTATGCAATGACAGGATGGCGCCTCGGCTGGCTGGTCGCAGAAAAAGTCATCGTAGACCAGCTTATAAAATGCAACAGGGCAACTGTAGCTTGCCCAAACACTATATCGCTGTATGCTGCACTCGAAGCACTTACAGGGCCTCAGGACTCTGTCAAAAAAATGGTGGCAGAATACCAGGAAAGAAAAGACCTTATTGTCAAAATGATGGACAACATGGGATGGGACTACATTCTCCCGCGCGGCGCACTATACACTTTCCCGAAAGCATGCAAAGACTCATGGAAATACTCAAAAGACCTGATAGAAAAAGCAAAAGTATCGGTAGTCCCGGGACTGCCCTGTGGCCCAAAAAGCGAAGGATATGTAAGATTCTGCTTTGGCTCAGCAAACACTGAGCAGATAAAAGAAGGATTCGAGCGAATCCAAAAGTTTGAGGGTTGATTTATCATCTTATTTGTTTGTGGACATGAGGTCTATTTACTGGTTTTACATATTTCCCATAAGCTTTAACCATATATTTCAGGTCCTCAGTGAATTTAGAGGGATTGCTTTTTATCTCCCCTTTCAACTCATCCGGCGAAAACACTTCAACCCCGGAACTTTCGCCGTCAACGAACTTTATTGCGCCATCATAATACCCGATATAAACAGTAGTAATAAACGGCTGAACAAATCGCCCTCCATCCATCGTTATGCGGACTGACTGAAAGTTCAGGACACAATCTACTTTCCTGAAAATACCCACGACACTGAGATCCGTAATATGTATCGCTCTATCAAACTCCTCTGGCGACAAGATAGATGCAGGAAACCCCAGCTCTTCTGCGCATTCCCGTATTGCAGCCATATCCCATGTCTCATCCTTTAAAACATGACCCCCGATTGTTTTGTCATACAATCCCGGGTTTTCACTTTTGAGTTTACTTCTTTTTTGCAGGTAAATCCTGCCTCTGGAATTCAAAAGCAGTATTCTGACGGCTTTCACCTGCTTTGATATCCTGCCCTTTGAAGCATACTCCTTTTTGATATCAGAATAAAATTTGCTTCTCTCCTGAACTTTCAGCAATTTTCCCTCTAAATCATATACTTCCAATAATTCTGTCATGTCTAAAGGTTGTTGTGCTCTATTTATTAAATTATCTGACATGTTCTGTTAATGGTCCATAGGTTGCTTTAGAAGAGCAAGTGTAGCAAAAACCTCTTAGCATCTTAGCCAACGAATGGTCCTGGTTAAAATCATTAAAGAAGAAAAAAGGAATCTAGCGCGTGAATCAGGAGATAAAACTTTTGGAAATACATTCTAATTGTAAACAATCCTTTTCATGTGCCCCGATTAATTCCTCATTCGTTATTCCAAGAACCGTTTGTACTGCTTTAAGTATTGCATCATTAACAAAATGAGCCTTGTACCAATATTCCGCATCATGCGGCAAACTGTGTGAACCACTTATCGGTATCTCAACTATATTTCCATTAGAACTCCCAGATAGATATTCATCTGGCTCTGCACAACTGGGAATTACCGGATGAATATTTGCACTTCTGACCGCTCTGGTATTATATTTTCTCCCACTGGCAGTAAGTGGAATATATACCGGTCTAGGTCTCTCCGCTTTTTCTTCTTCTATTGTGACTGCTTTTTTTAACTCCCCTGCTCGCTTATGAGAGGCTTCAGCAACCAAACCGGTTGATCCTTTTCCTCCAAAATAAATATTTCCTCCCACCACAAGTGCATTCGAAAGAGATACAACAATATTTGCCAAAGAATCATGTCCCATGTTTATAATATCATCTGCATAAGAAGTAAATATGTCAGTTTTAGCCGAATAATCACTGTAAGATGCACTACTTCCCAGCCCTGCAAGATGTGTGAGAGTGAACTGCTCAGAAACATTCCCAAGCGTATCAAGTTCATGACCTTTTTCTAGCTTGCTTGATGCTTCATAATAAATAATTGCAACATTGTTCCCATTATACGCAATTTTTTCTGCAGTCTCATACACATGTGAATTTTTGTCTCCTATAAAAAGCAGGATATTTGCATTTGTATTATTCGAACCCCATATTCTATCTAGACCTTCCCTCACAACCTTTGTTTCTCCAGATGCAGTGCAAACGACTACATTATACGGTTCCTTAGGTAGTTGTTCTGGCAAAGCCTCGAGGTTTATCCTCTTTTGCCCATCTTCATATTCGCCAATGCTATTGAGAAACTTTATACCGAGTTTTACCATAAGTTCATTTCTGCCTTTAGATAAGTGAAATAATGTTGCTTCAGAGGCATTAGTACTATTATAGAAACTATCGAAAAAATTAATACCTCCATTTATCTCACGTGGAGATATCTCCTTCGTATCTAAATGTCTATTTTGATAGAATTCACATGCTCTTTTAAATATATCATATCCTTCCAAACCACAAGATTCAAGAGAGGAGTTAAGTGTGTTGCTACTCATACATATATCCACCTAAATGTAGAATAGGCACATAATGCTTTTTAAGTGTTATCTATTTTATGTCAAGCTCTTCCTTCATCTGCGATATTGCACTCTTCACAAGAACATAAGACTCCTTCGCCCTCTTCTTGGCATCATCAAAAAACATAGCGCCATAATTTTCATCCATAAACTTCTCAACTCCTCTTATCACATCCTTTGTATCATTATACGGCAGCCGGAACGACACAGTAAT
>JAUVEK010000075.1 GCA_030594795.1 Candidatus Nanohalarchaeota archaeon
CTTTTATTCTTGAGTCGTCTGCTTTTGCGCCTGATGCGGTCATTACTTTTTTTACGGAAGCTTCGTCTATTTTCTGGCCTGCTGCGTTCAGCAACATTGCACTGTATATGTATTCCATATTGTTCTCCTCCGGGTTGTTAGTATGATTTTTTGTTTTCTTTTTTGATTTTTTTTGTTTTTGGTGGTTTTCTGTGTTTATTATGGTGTGTTTTTTGTTCTTCTTTTTTTGTTGCGGGGATTACTTATTTCCCCCCATTTGTGCGGTTGGTGATGTCCGTCCTTGAGCCCCCACCCGCCCTGTTATCCGAAGAGGGCGCCCAGGCCTTCTGCTGCTTCTTCGTCTGTTTTTGCCTTGTCTTCCTTTTTTTCTTCTTTTGGTGCTGCTTCTGCTTCGCCTGTTGGGGCTGGTGCGGGCGCTGCCTGTGGCTGGGCTGCGGTTGCGCTGCCTCTTGCGCCTTCTGGGAGTTGTGATGCCAGGGACTGCATCTCGCTGTTTGCTTTCTGGATTATCGGGGCTATTGTGTCATTGCTTGCGATTTCTGCGTTTATTGCCAGGTTCATTGCGCTTGTATGGGCTTCTCGCAGTTTTTGGGGCATGATTTCTTTTATGAATATGTCTGCGTTGTACGCTAAGTTGAAGCCTTGAGTGTATGCTGTCCGGATGTTTGTTAGGTATTCTTCTGTGTTGATTGCGAGCGTTGATTTGTCGAAGATTATGTCTTTTTCGTGGGCACCCATCATGTTCAGGCTGACTTCCATTGGCTTTATGCCAAGCTTCATCATGACGTTTGCTTTTATGGCTGAGATTTTCTCGCCTTCTTTTACCAGATGCGAGTCTTCCCTGATCGCTATTTTGTCGCCCTGTATCATTGCTTTTACGCCTGCGCTCTGGAGGTCGCTTATTACGGGGCCCGGCGGGAGGTTTGTTTCGCCGGCAGGGACTGTTATGTCTCTTGGGGCTATGTTTCCTGCTTTTGCGTATGCCTCTGTTTTGGAGCTTTCGACTTTCTTGTAGAGTTTGAATGCGTTGTCTTTTGAGAGCATGAGTGCCGGTATGTGCGGGTCGTATTTTTCCAAGTCTTTTATGTTTTCTTTTTTCGAACTGTCAATTGCTCTTTTGATTATGCCTTTTTTGGTTACTATTATTTTTGCGCTGTCTCTTGTGTCTGTTCTTATTTTCTGGAGCTGCGCTGCCCCGAGGCCGTGAAGGTCAAGCATGCCGACTACCGGTGATGCGTCTATTTCTTCTGTGAGTTCTTTGACTTTTTTTATTTTCCATTCCTGTACCATTTCTCGCACCTAATACTTGATTTTTATTGGCTTGCCCATTGTTGTTTTTATGTATACTGATTTGATGTTGTTTTTGCCTGCCGGGAGCTTTTTCTCGATTGCCTGCATCACTGCGTTGAAGTTGGCTATGAGGTCTTCGTTTTTCATGCTTTCTGCCCCGATTGTGCAGTGGATTGCAGAGTTGTTTTTTAGTGAGGCCCGCGTTGTATTTTTTAGCCGGGTTATGAGCGGGGTGGGATCAGCTTGCTGCGGCAGGGGTTTTGGCATTTTGCCTTTCGGGGCCATGAAGCGGCCTAAGCTTTTACCGATTCTCAGCATGAAGGGGGCTTCTGCTATGAAGTATTCGTATTTGTTTATTGTCTTTTTGAGTTCTTTTTTGTCTTTTTCAAGTCTTGTCAGGGTTTTTTCGTTTATCAGGCCGTCTGCTATGTTTTTTGATTTGACTACGAGGCTGTCGCCGATTACCGCGATTTTTATGTCTTTTCCGCGGCCCTTCGGGAGTTGTATTTCTTCTGTGAATTTGTTCTGGGGCTTCTTCAGGTCTATCTGTTTTGTGTTTATGGCGAGGTCTATTGATTGAGTGAAGTTTCTTTTTTTACTCTTATCTCTTGCTTCTTTGAGTATGTTGTTCAGTTCGTTGTCGTTCACTTGGTTTCACCAGTTT
This sequence comes from Candidatus Nanohalarchaeota archaeon, assembly GCA_030594795.1. Taxonomy (GTDB): domain Archaea; phylum EX4484-52; class EX4484-52; order EX4484-52; family B79-G9; genus B79-G9. Next base: position 1,955 of record JAUVEK010000075.1, read on the forward strand.
ATTTGGTCTCTTCTTTTGATTCTTTTTCTTCTTCTTCAGGCAGCATGTCCTTGATTATTTCGGGTGGTATTTTTGCTTCTTTCAGTTTTGCTTCTATTTCTTTTTTGTCTTTGCCTTTCATTTCGCCGATTATCTGCCCGGCTGCGGTCTCGTATTCGTGCCTTTTTTCTTCGAGTTCCTGTTTCATTTTGATTTTTTCTTCTTCGAGCTGTTTGAGTTCCTCTTCTGTCAACTCGGTTTTGCCTGTCCTGATTTTTTCGTCGTATTTGCCTTCGTTTACGAGTCTGATTGTCTCGCGCGGGTCTTTTTCCTCGACCAGCACGCCGCATGATAAGCATGTGCCTATTATTGTCTTTACTGCCTCTTTTCTTGTTTTTGCGGGCAGTGTGTCTTCTTTCATTTTTGCGATCTTGATTATCTGCTCTATTTTCAGGTCTGCAACGTGCTCTTCTCCTGCTTTGCCTGCGAGTTTCTCGAGTTTTGCTTCTTTTTTTATGAGCTGCGAGACTGCAGGGCTCCCTGTTTCTATTTTGAATTCTTTTGTGTCTGAGTCAATTATGACTTTTACAGGTACTTTTATGCCGGCGAAGTCTTTTGTTTTTTCGTTGATTGCATCTATGACTGATTTTATGTCTACGCCCATCGGGCCCAGCGCGGGTCCCAAGGGAGGGCCTGCCGATGCTTTGCCGCCGTCTACTATTGTTTCTATTGTGTTTTGTCCCATTGTGATTACCTTTATAATTCGCGGATGGCTTTTAGGAGGTCAAGCTTGATTGTGATTGGTATCGGAACCGCGGATTCTACGAGCTCTATCTTGGCTTCTCTTTTTGTCTCGTCGATTCTTACGATTTTCGCTTTCTCGCGCTTGAAGGGCCCTCCGATTACTTCTACTATGTCGCCTTCTTTGAATTTTACTTCTTTTACTTCTGTTGAATAGAAGTTGGAGAGTTCATCTATGTTTATCGGCTTGTTTATGATTCCTTTGATGTGGGGGATGCCTTGTATGGCTTTGTGGATGTCTTCTTCTTCCCCTTCTATGAAGATATAGCCTTTGAGTTCGTTCGGGCTCAGCATTGCTTTGACCCCGGGATTCTTGGCTTTTAGTTTTGCGTCCAGTGAGTCGAATACTGTTCTTTCACGTCCTACTGTTGTTCTTATTGTGTATATTGGCATTTGATGCACCTTATTATATTGAGCTTGGTATGTATCCTGTGAGTTTTGCTATTATGTATATTATCAGGCCGATGGCTCCGATCAGGAGTATTCCGAGCCCTGTTATTTTTATTGCTGCTGAATATTCAGGGTTTGCGGGCTTTTTTGTGATTTTCAGGACGCGCATGTATTCCTGAATTTTTTGTTTTATATCCTGTTTCATGGGTTCCACTTTTGTTTTTTCAAGTTTTTTAGAATTAGCCCCTTCTACCAAAGGTAGTGTTTGCGGGCAATTCGCGGTTCGGATAGTGCTAGGTTTATTTATTATGGGATATATTTATAAAGGTTTGTCTGTTCGTGTATGAGGCTTCATGCAACTGTTGTTTTGAATTGTTAGATGGCCTTTTTTCTGGAGAAGGAGATATATGTTAGGTTACAGATAAATATTTAAAGGTATGTCACCTATGAGTAGTAGTAATATTTAATGGCGGTGATTTAATGGTTTTTACGATTAAGACGGATTCTTTAGATGAATTTATAGCTAAGATAGAAAAAAAATGTGCAGAGTATGTGGAAGCACGAATAAATGAAGATGGTGTGGATCGTAGAATATCTTTACTTGAGGGTATGATATATGCAGTACCTGGTATATTATCTTTTCATTCAGTAAACGTGTTTCCTGAACCGAGGTTTTATGCTCAATATGTTGCAAAAACGCCTGTCGTGCATAGAAAGATTATTTACGAAGAAGAATATGGTCTAGTGCCTTCGAAGAACCGAGATCCAGAGCAGTTTGAAGAGGGTTCTTCAAGGTTAGTCGCTACTGCTGATGAAGGGTTGAAGGAAATAAAAGGCAGGCTCCCAGAAATAGAAACATCAATTGTTGGTCTGGGTGGAACTTTGGATTAGAGAACAATAGAAGAAAAAATTGCATATGTGACGTAAAATAGACTGCCTAACCTGCCTATATCTTAGAGTATTTCTTTTTTTATTGGTTTTAAGAGAGAAGTGCTTAATTGAATGTTTTCGATTTATATGTATGCTTTCCAAGTTTCGCGTGTAAATTCGTCCATATTCTTTTCTAGGTAGTCTGCATATCGTTTGTTTGATTCGTCTGTTTGGAGTTCGTCTATTTTGGATGGGTATGTGTCTTTGTATGTGCTTTCAAGGATGTCATGCATTTCGGGTTTTATCCGGTATGTGGGTTCTGTTTCTGTGTTGTCGTAACTGAGTTCTTTTGTTTCGATTAGTCCTGCGTCTTGCAGGAAGTTGAGATATGCATTAACTATGTTCGTGATATCTTTGTGTTGTTCTTCTGATAGTGCTTTGTCTTTGTATATTTGTGATGCGATTTTGTTTGCGTCTATTTCGGCTGCGTCTTCTTTTAAGTAGTTGGCAATGTCTTGGAGGCTAATTTGTGTTTTGTTTAAGTATTCTGGTTCTATTGCGCATGCTGCGATTGTTGCCTCGTATATTTTTGAGAGTTTGCTGTGCTGGATTTCTTGAGCTGTTTTTGTGTGGTCAAGGGGATCCAATTTTGTGGTGAAGTCAATTGTCCCTCCAATGTCGTATGGTTCTGTGGATGATGTTGTGTGTTGAGGTTCTGATTTGGTTATGTGTGGTTCTGTTTCTGTGGGAAGTCCTCTGTAGATGGAGGAGGGTATTTCGGAATCGATGCTACTATCTATTATCTCTCCATTTTCAACTGATACGTAGTTGGGTAGTAGGGGGACTGAGATGTCGTCTGCCATTGTATCATCTTTTTGGATGCGCTTTTGTCACGATATGTTGTTTATTAGGTGCTAAGAAATAAATGTTTGTTTTCTATGAATTGTTGCTGGTTCCTGGATTCAGTGATTTGGTGTTAAAATTCTACCAGTTTTTCGAATTCTTTGTAGCGCTTGTCTGCGTCTTCTTTTGTGATTTTTTTTAGCTTGTTCAGGCTGAAGTCTTCTGCGTTGAATGAGGCGATTGCACTGCCGTAGATTACTGCTTTTTTTATGTTCTCAACTGTAGTGTCATCTGTGCCTGCGAGGTAGCCCATGAGGCCTCCTGCAAATGAGTCGCCTGCGCCTGTGGGGTCTTTTACTTCTTCAAGCGGGTAGCCGGGTGCGCAAAAGCACATGCTGTCTGTGAAGAGGAGTGCGCCGTGCTCGCCTTTTTTTATGATGACTGCGCTTGGGCCTTTTTTTAGCAGCGTGCGGGCGGCCTGCACGAGGTTCGGGGTGTTCATGAGTTCTCTTGCTTCTGCGTCGTTTATCAGAAGGAGGTTTACTTTGCTTATTATGTCCAGAAGTTCCTGTTTTTTTGTCTCTATCCAGAAGTTCATTGTGTCAAGTGCTACCAGTTTTGCGTTTTTGAGCTGGCTCATGACTTCAATCTGGAGGAGCGGGTCGATGTTTGCAAGGAATAAGTATTTTGATTCAAGGTAGTTTTTTGGGATCTTCGGGCTGAATGATGAGAATACGTTGAGTTCTGTGTTTGTTGTGTGCGCCTGGTTCATGTCGAATTCGTAGTATCCGGACCATCTGAATGTCTTTCCGTCTGCAACTGAGAGTCCGTCTGTTGCAATTTTTCTTTTGTTCAGGAATTCTATGTGCTTTTTTGGGAAGTCTTTTCCGACGACGCCGACCAGGCCGGGGCTGCAAAATATGCTTGCTGCAACTGATGAATATGTGGCTGCACCGCCGAGGATTTCTTTTACTTCCCCGAACGGTGTTTTGACGGAGTCAAGGGCGATTGAACCAACTACGACTAAATCTATCATTGTAATCCTACTCTTAAAACTTATTTTTCAATATTATCTTTATAACTTTATAATAATAATTGTATAAATATAGTGAATGCACTAGTAAATTGAGTAGAGTGCTTTCCCATATACATCAAGGCAATTTGGTTTTGGGTGATGTTTGCTCATTTATTTCATGCCTTGAGTATAGCTTAAGAGAGGGATGTAGATGCGCGCTGAAATTGGCATTATCGGGGGTACAGGTGTTTATGATCCTAAGCTTCTTTCGGATGCGAAGAAGGTGAAGATGAGTACGCCTTATGGTGAGCCTTCGGATGATATTGTTGTCGGGAAACTTGGTGGGCGGAAGGTTGCGTTTGTCAACAGGCATGGCCCCGGGCATAAGATACCGCCTCATATGGTGAATTCTCGTGCAAATATTTGGGCACTTTCGGAGCTTGGTGTGACGCGTATTCTTGCGCCGACTGCTGTCGGGTCGCTGGTTGATGAGTACAGGCTGGGTGATCTTGTTGTGCCTGACCAGTTTATTGACAGGACTCATGGGAGAGTGTCAACTTTTTATGAAAAGGGGCAGGTGTGCCATATTTCTGTTGCTGACCCGTTTTGTGCGGAGTTGCGCAGTCTCTTGATTGAGACGTGTAGGAAGCTGGGTTATGCGGTTCATGATAGGGGGACGCAGGTGTGCATCAATGGCCCGCGTTTTTCGACTCGGGCAGAATCGGTTATGTTCCAGAAGTGGGGTGCGCATACTATCAACATGACTCTTGTTCCTGAGTGCGTGCTTGCGAGGGAGATGGAGATGTGTTATGCCTCGATTGCGATGGTTGCTGATTATGACTGCTGGAAAGAGCACAATGTTACTATAGATGAAGTGATTGAGAGGATGAAGGAGAATGAGGAGAAGGTTAAGAAGCTTCTTTTGAAGACGATTGAGGTCATTCCCAAGGAGCGTAGTTGCGGG
>JAUVEK010000103.1 GCA_030594795.1 Candidatus Nanohalarchaeota archaeon
TCACAATAGAAATCAAACGCGGCGAAGCGCTCCTCATATGCGACAATGACAAAAAAATGATCATCCTGAAACCAGAAGACAAAATCACAATCAAAAAAAGCAAAAACGTCGCAAGATTTTTAAGATTTCCCGGCTTACACGAGTAAACATGGAAAACATAATGGAAGAGTCACTCGAACTCCACAAAAAACACAGGGGAAAAATAGAAGTCACAAGCAAAGTCCCGCTTGAAACAAAAAAGCACCTGAGCCTCTACTACACCCCCGGAGTAGCCCAGCCCTGCAAAGAAATACACAAAAACCCTCCTTCTGTCTACGACTACACATCAAAAGGCAACCTTGTGGCAGTAGTCTCAGACGGCTCAGCAGTACTCGGTCTCGGGAACATCGGCGCTGATGCAGCCATCCCTGTAATGGAAGGAAAATGCATCCTCTTCAAGGCCTTCGGCAGCGTTGACGCATTCCCCATCTGTATAGAATCCCAGGACACAGGCACAATAGTCAGCACAGTAAAAGAGATCGCCCCGGTATTCGGCGGCATAAACCTGGAAGACATATCAGCCCCGAGATGCTTCGAAGTAGAAAAGCAGCTAAAAGAGCAGCTTGACATCCCAATATTCCACGACGACCAGCACGGCACAGCAATAGTAGTCGCAGCCGGCTTATTAAATTCACTAAAAATAATTCCAAAAAAAATACAAGACCTGAAAATCGCCATATGCGGCGCAGGCGCCGCCGGCATAGCAGTCTCAAAAATGCTCATAAATCTTGGTGCAGGCGACATCATACTATGCGACAGCAAAGGAATAATCTCAAAAGACCGCACCGACCTCAACCCGGCCAAAAAAGAGATGGCTCAGGCAACAAACAAAAATAATTTAACCGGCACCCTGAAAGACGCGATGAAAGGCGCCGACGTCTTCATAGGCGTATCAGCCCCAGGGATAGTAACAGAAGAGATGATAAAAAGCATGAACAAAGACGCGATAGTATTTGCAATGTCAAACCCGGTGCCTGAAATAATGCCGGACCTCGCAAAAAAAGCCGGCGCAAGAATAATCGGCACAGGCCGCTCAGACTATCCCAACCAGGTAAACAACGTGCTGGCATTCCCTGCAGTCTTCAGGGGCGCACTCGACGCCCGCGCAACCGACATAAACGAGAAAATGAAAGTAGCTGCAGCCTACGCGCTCGCAGGCTGCATCCCCGAAACAGAGCTCAAAGAAGACTACGTAATCCCCTACGCATTTGACCCGAAAATACTTGAAACAGTTTCTTTGGCAGTCGCAAAAGCAGCAAAAGAAAGCGGCGCAGTGCGCAAATAACAGATACCCTCCATCTCGTATAGAGATACACATTCTAAAGCCAAAGATAACAGGATAAAAGAAGGTGAACAAAAATGGACAAAATAAAAGTAATATTAAACAAAGAAACAAACACACTGGATGTATGGTTCGATGATTGTCAGAAAGAATTCATCTGCGAGGAAACCGGCGGGGAAGTAATACTAAAGAAAGACAAAGACAATAATCTCATCGGATTTGAAAAATTAAATGTCCTGAAGCAGGCAGGCAGGAACGCACCAATTGAAGTCCTGACAGTTTAAATTTACTGTATTGCGAAATAGATGGGGGTGTATTGCTGAAAGCACTAAAATTTAGAATTTACATACTGGTCTAATGCAGAATCGCTTCCTTAACTCTATTCTGCAATGCCGCTATTTCTTCCGTATTCAATCCGTCTATTATTTTCTCAATTTCAAGAACAAAGCTTTTCGTCTGGCTGATTAAGTGCTCTGTGTTTATTTTTACCTCCTTTGGATAATATTGCAGGTCCACACGGTCGTCTTTTGACTGCTTAAATTCCTTGATAAAGTGGCGCGGAACACTGTCTTTGAACAGGTAGGCGAATAACGCGATAGTACAATCATGTATTTCGCATTTGACACCTATTTTCGACATCAGGGCATAGACTGCAAAATATCTTGCATAATAGCCCGCAGAAACTGCCCACTCTGTGATTCCGGAATTTGCGTTCAACTCCATTGATTTTATCGCTGTCCCTGATTTTTCCAGATATGCTCTGACAAGGTTCTCGGAAGCCGCAACCAGTTTTATTCCTCTGTCCTTATCTGCACACCATTTCAAATAATCTCTATCTTGCATAGTAATCCCGCATAATGTCGCAAAAATTATCCACGCCTTTGAGCGTAATATGGCCTAAAGCTACCTCGCTTATCAGCGGATCAGCATTTTTCAGGCCGTCTGAAAACTGCTTTCTTCCTGATGACTTAACGCTTATTTTCCTGCCTATTATTGTGCTTACTTCATCTATGGTGCTTTTATCGAATTTTTTATCACTTATGACAAAAATATCGATATCGCTTTCCTTGGTAGCGTACCCTTTGGCGAAACTGCCGAATAAAAGCACTATGCCGTCAATTTTTTCACCTGTTTCGCTTATGACTTTCTTTATCTGGAAGTTTTTATCAAGGAAATTGTTTGTAAAGAATGCCTCGGCCATTGTCATGTAGTACTTCGCGCATACATTGTTCAGGTTCAGACGATAGTCTTTATTTTTTCCCTTTAGCGTACTTGATAAGATATTTGCACGCTCCAGCCTTTTGAGCTGCAATTGCACTGCCTTTACATCGACATTTGTTTTTCTTGCTATTTCCCTTAAGTGCAGTGATATTTTGTAGTTATTCCTGTAAAGCCCGATGATTTTAAGCGTAGTCTGATTAATGTTGTATTTTTCCATCATGTGTTGTATTTATACAACAGAAGTATATAAATCTTTTCCCATGGAATGGAGATATATTATCCTGAAATAATTTCCCCGCTGGTATAGAATACATGAGAATACAAAATCAGAGGAAAATCAGATAGATAATAAGGCAGAAGAAAAAAGGAACATTAAACAAAGAAACAAACACACTGGATGTATGGTTTGGCGACTGCCAAAAAGAATTCATCTGCAAGGAAACCGGCGGGGAAACAATTATCCATACCTAGAAATACACATTCTTAATCTGCCCTAAAGCATCCTTATAGCTCGTGTACCTCAAAATTGTTTTCGCAGTTTCATCAATACCCTTATATTTCTGTGGGATTATTGTGAGAAGCTTCTCACCGGCAAAAGGCACTTTTTTTGTATACTTCGTCTCCTTCACTATGCCCTGCTTCTTAAATATGCCAAGACGCAATAAATACCATGCAGCTATCAGCACAGGAGTTTCAACATAATCTTCAACTTTTGCAAAATATTCATCCTTTAGAGAAATCGAGGATATGCTCCTGTGAGTCAACAGAACAGTATCCCTGTTGCTTTTGAATTTAGTCTCTGTTTTTTCCTCAAATATGTTTTTTTCATTAATCGAGCCAATCAACTTATGCGCCAGAGACAGCAATTGCGTTTGATAGACAACATAATCTGGCGGAACACCAACGTCTTTAACTTTCTCTAAAAATGCATAAACATCCAGATAAGAATAACTCGGCAGGTAATCATCAATAAGAATAGCCGTAGCATAGGTTTCATTTTTGCTTTTTAGTTTCTCTATAAACTTATCTGCAATTTTCGAAGATTCTCTCTGCAGCAAAGAGAATTTCTGGTCAACATATATGTGCCCGAACTCAATATTATAGCTAACTTTCTTCATGATAATACCTCAAAAAAGCTCAGAATGAACATTCTTCACAAGGCGCTTATATTGCGTCGCTAATATGATATTCTTATTCGCAAGCTCTACGCCTTCATATTTTTTAGGAAGCACATTGATTACATTCCTCCCGGCAAAAGGTTTCGGTGTCGTTAATCCTGTCAATTCTACTGCATTCTTTGCCTGGATAACTCCAAACCGTAGCAACACCCACGCGCAACTCAACAATGCGCAAGTGTATCTCGAAAAATGTATGACGTCGCCCTTGGTTTTAATCTTTATCTTCATCCCGCCTCTGTCAACCAGATAAGTGATATCTTCATTTATTATGATCTCCGGGTGGAATCGTATGGTCTTCTTCATGTCATAAGGAATTGACTTCAGGAGCATCTTGGCAGCCGGAACCATCTTTGACTCATAAGCAATATATGTAGGGGGCGCACCCAGCTTCTCCAGGTTTTTCAAAAACTTGTTAAAATTCAGCTTATGAAACTTCGGATGATATTCATCAACCAGCAATGTCAAAACAAATGTCTTATTATTCCCGGCAATTTTTTCTATTAATCTTTTAGTTACATCCGCACTTTGAATCTGCTCATCAGTCAGAGCCGGCTGGTCTGAATAGATATGTGCAAACTCAATATTATAATCAACTTTCTCCATAGTTGTCTAATATGGACTATCATCATATTTAAAAATAGTCCACAAACCAAAAACCTACTCAAGCCGCAGTGCAGCAACTGCAAAAATCAGAAAAACAGGCCCGATAACAAGAAACATCCCGTTAAGCCCCAGAAATAATATTGACACTGAATTAATAACCGGAGCCACAATATATCCCAGGTGTCTTGATGTTTTGAATATCCCGAAAAAGACATCAACCTTATGCGGAGGCGTATGCTTCAGAATG
>JAUVEK010000042.1 GCA_030594795.1 Candidatus Nanohalarchaeota archaeon
ACATCGTAATTCTCATCCATTTTATCACACCTACAGGTTTGTCGTGAGCTTTAATGCGCCGAGGGGGCAGAAATTGATGCATATTGCGCATTCTGTGCATTTGCTTTCATCGATTTCTATTGCCATGTTTCTTAGAGTGAGCGCATCTTTCGGGCATATTGAAACGCATCCGCCGCATGATAGGCATTTGCTTTTATCAACCTTTAATGTCACATAAATCACCTGTTTGTCTCTCTTGTATCTCCTGAATTATATCTTTATAGAATATTGTTAAAAATTAATAAAACTAACTGATGATTGCCCTGATGTGTAACTTATACAACAGTACATGCTTTGGTTCATTATGCATATATATTTATTTTTGCGTTTTTTATCGTATATAAAGCATATACTGACGATGAAAAAGCTTGAAAATAGATTAATCTAACCAAAATTTTCATGATTTTTTATGAATCTAAGTGTCATACACACGATCTGGAGATGAGAGTATGAATTGCAATTCCGGTAATAACCGGAGCGACAACAAGGGTCCCGGGCATATGGGTCCTGGCGGGAATCAAATGGATAATCGTAATTCCGATGTTTTTGCCAAGGCTGAAAACAGGAAAACTGTAAAGATTGATGAAAAAAAGAAATGTGTTCTCTTTGCTCTTAACCCGAGACTGTACCCGCAGACTGTTGTGATGAGGGCATCTTACAGGTTTATCGATGATTTTGATGTTGTTGTCGACGGTGATCCTCTTTCGACTATTTCTGTGACTATCAAAGCAAAGAAAGAGGATGATGCTTCTTATTCTGAGCTGGAGGAACTTGCAGCTGCGTTTTTCAGGGAACTGATTCATGCGAACGTTGAGGAGACGCAGGCGCGCAGGTATGCAGATACGAGGAACGCTTTAATCGGGGCGGCTTTGAGGAGCATGATGCCGTCAGTTGCTGCCAAAGAGAAGAGTGATGAGAAGAGCACCAAAAAGCCTGATTCTTCGGGAAAGAGCACAGATAAGTGCGGATGCTGTTGATTTTTAGTTGATGTTCGGCTTTATGAGTTTGAGGTATATTTCGCATTCATTGCATTTCGGATTTTTGTCTCCTGTGTTCAATATTGCTGCTTTTTTTAGGAGTGTCTCGCAGTAGTTGCAGCTTTTGCAGTCAAGTGTGCATTTTTGCATGTTTTCAAAGTATTTTAGTTTGTCGAGGACCTTGTTGTTTATGAATGTAAAATAGCATTTCATGCTTGTCATGTCAAGGATGTCCAACAGGTCGCCGTTGTATTGTTCGTCTATGTATGCCTTTAGTGTTGTTTCGATTTGGGATGTTGGTAATGTCCTTGTAGCAAGCTTGAAGTGGTCCACAAATGATTTGTAGTGCTTTATGTCTTCGGGCCTTATGAATGGTATATGAAATATTTTTGCAGGATCTTTTGAGATGATTGTTATGCATGAGCGGATGAGGAATTGTTTGTCCGGAACCCTGTGTGCAAGTGAGTTGAAGTGCATTTTTCGAAACGGGCAGTTGCTTAGGCATCCTTCGTTTGCAAGAAGTTTTATTTTTAGTCCTGTTTCTTTTTTTATTTTTTTAATGAGGCTGAGATTCCTGTTTATGTCTCTGTCTATTGTCAGCACATCTATGCCCATGTCTTTCAGGTATAGGGCTTGCTCAAGGTTTGATGTGTAGCAGTTGATTGAGGAATGGAGTTCAAGCTGGGGTATGCTTTTTTTGATTTCAGTGATGTAGAATGGGTTTGTTATGGCTGCGCTTTTCAAGCCGATGCCTGCCAGTGTTTTTAGGTAGTCTGTTACTTTTTTCATGTGCGAAGTGTTTGCGCATAATGCGCCTTCGCATGTTGCATTGAGGAGAATTTGGGAGTCGATTCCGTGTTTTTCGCATGTTTTTATCACGGTTCGGATGTTTGTCTTATAATTTTTTTCAATAGGACGATTTCTGCCGGATGTTAGATATGTTGGCGGCATTGGAAAGTATAGACTATCTATCCGGTTAGCATAGGCGTCCAGAAGTTCAAGCATTTTTGGGTCCTGATTGTACCCTATCGAATATTTTGTTTTTGTTGCCATTTATTTTATTTTACAGCGATAATAATTTATATATGCTCGTGCAACTTATAATATATTGTTCTCAGTCTATGGGCGGGTTGTATGAGTATACGTGATAAGATTAAGAAGATTAGGAAGTGCGATATTTTTAAGATAAACAATGAAAAAACAGGTGTTGTCAATAGTCTTGTGATGCTTGGGTCTATTGGGTCTGTTCTTGCTGTGGTTGAGCATGAAGTGTATGCGGATGTTAGCTGTAATAGTGATGGTGAAATTACAGATACTAACGTGGCCTCTGATATTATCATTGATAAAAGCCAATGGAAAAATCACTGCTGGAACTGGTCATGGTGCTGGTGCTGGTCATGGGGGTGGGGTTGGGGTGCGTCAAGTTGATGGCTCTTTTCTGTTTTTTTATTGTATGCTATAATAGATTGTATTTATGATGACAACAGAGACATGTGGTTGCAGTTTGCGGCCGCTGGAGTTGGATGGCAGCATCTATTGCGGGCTTGGATTTAGTTGTGATAATGATTGCATTTTATGTGTTGCTAATAATGGCGAGAAGCATGAAAATATGAGCACTTCAGCGATGATTTCTTATTTTGACAGGATTATTGAAAACAAGAATCTTACAATCCAGATATCAGGCGGGGAGCCCACTGTCAGGAACGATTTTCTGTATTTGATGGAGTATTTGTCTTTAAAGGCACCATTGATTACAAAGGTGCTTCTTTCCAATGGAAGAAAGTTTTCTAATATGGATTTTACAGCAAAGGTCGCAGTTTATCCCCCTGTATGTGTTCTTGTGCCGATTCACTCCTGTGAGCCGAAACTTCATGATACGATTACAAGACGGGTGGGCAGTTTTAATGAGACTGTTCTTGGTATCAGGAATATGATTGAGTATAAAATAACGGTTATTCCAAAGATTATTGTGAATAAGCTGAATTATAAGCTGTTGCCTGAGTTTGTGGAGTTTGTGGCACAGACTTTCCCTGAATGCGGGGCTGTTGGCATTGATACCATGGACCTTCTTGGGGCTGCTGGTGTGAATAAGGAAGTGCTTAAGATAAAGCATATTGATTCTGCACCTTATATAGAGAAAGCAATAGATGTTGCAGTGAAGTACGGTTTGCATGTTTCTGTTATATATATGCCTTTTTGCCTTGTTGAGGAAAAATACAGGAAGTTTATCAGTCCTGACCAGTCTATTGTTATGTATAAGGACCCGCGGGATGAAAGGCTGAAGGGGAATCTTACGAAAGAGCGGGGTACTGTTGATGCATGCGGAAAGTGCAAGTATGTGGGAGAATGCCCGGGCACTTGGTATAGTTATTTCAGGGAATTTGGATATGATGAGTTGAAGCCGATCTATGATTGATGTTTTATTTGTTTTTGTTCACTGAAAATTTAAATGTGCGCTGCGATTTATTGGATGTGCGCAAGCTGAGAGTTGTGTTGTTATGTCTACTGTGTCTGTTGAGCCAAATGTGATGAAGCCGGTGATTAATGAATATTTTTCCCGTAAACTGGCTAATGGGAAGGTTCTTGTTGCGACCCGCCACGGGTCATGGTCTCTTCTTTCAGGGGAGCAGTTTGATATGCTTGATAAAGAGGAGCTTGTTTCTGATAAGATGCTTTTGCGCGAGCTTGAGGAAAAGGGTGTTGTTCTTACTGAAGATGGTGTGAGGAAGATTGTGCACTCATATAGCAGTCATTATTTTCATCTTGCTGATTCAAGGCCATTATGCATTGTGTATCTGACGAATAAGTGCAACCTTGCCTGCAAATACTGCCATTCTGATTCGTGTTCTGATTCTTCTGAATTGTCATCTGAGACTATGGAGAAGATTGTGGATTTTATCTGCAGTATGCCGCAAAAGCATATTGCTCTTGAGTTCCAGGGTGGCGAGACTCTTTTGCGTTTTGATATGCTTAAGAAGTTCTTGAAACTGTTTGATGAGAGGGTTAAGGCTGCGGGTAAGATTGTTGAGTCGAAAGTTATTGTGTCTAATCTGACGCTTATGAATGAAGAGATTGCTGAGTTTATCCTGGATAATAATCTCGGGCTTTGCACGTCTCTTGACGGGCCAAAAGAGCTTCATGATAAACAGAGGCCGTTTTTGGATGGGCGAGGCTCTTATGATGTGATAATGAAGTGGGTTGATTATTTTTCCGTGCGCGGCAGGAGATTGAGCTTTCTGCCGACCATCACATCCAATTCTCTGATGTATGACCCTAAGTTATTGGTGGATGAGTATATGAAAGTTGGTGCGAAATGTATTATGTTTAGGCCGGTTTATGGAGTTGGGAGAAGTGCTGCTGATTATGAGTTGTTGATGGAGCCTGAGGATTATTTTGAGTTCTGGAGGAAGGCTCTGGATTATATGGTTGAACTTTCTATGGATGGCAAGGTGTTTTATGATAGAACTGCGCAGAGCATGCTTATTAGTATTTTTACTGACCGGAGAAGTGATATGTGCATGAGGCGGCCCTGCGGTGCAGGTATTGCCCAGTTTGCGTTCTATCTGGATGGTTCTATTTATGCATGCGATTTAGGCAAGAAGAATGATGTATTTAAGCTTGGGAATGTTATGTCATCAAGCTATGAGGATGTTTTTTTGAATACTATTCAGCTTCGCGCTAATACTTCTGAGTTCCAGCCTCTTTGCGATACGTGTGTTTATGGTGCTTTTTGCAATACATGCATGTGCAAATCATATGCGCGCTTTGGAAAGGTTGTGCCTATGACGCCGCTTGATTTTGATTGCAAGGTTAACAAGATGATGTTTGATTATATTTTTGAGAAGATGGATGATCCGGTCTACAGGGCTGTTTTCGAGATGTGGGTGCGGTTGAAAACATGATTGATATAGTTTTTGAGTATTTTTTGAAGGTTTTTGTGTTTGTTATTATTCTTCGCGCTCTTAAAGTGTTTGATATGCATTCTGTCCTGATTTATGTTTTGTTTTGTTTTGTCTCTTTTTTTGCAGCTCCCACGAGATCGATGCCTGAGTTTTTGATTTTTTGCATTTTTCTTTTCCTTTTTTTGTATGTGATCCTGGTTTCTCTCAGGAATTCTGTCAGGACCGGGTTTTTGCGGTTTCTGCGCCATGTAGGTGGTCTTTTTTACAGTAAGAAGGATATATTTTATTCGGTTTTTCTGATATGTTTTTTTATGATGGCTTCTGGTGTAGATAACTGGGTTTTGCTTTTTTTTGGCAGTTTCCTTGGGTTTCTTTTTTTGTCATGGGCTGCAAGGAGGGTGAATATCCGGAAGTATGATAAATATGGTGTTATTAGCTGCAGGAATGCTGCGATTGTTAGTGCAGTTGCTGGTCTTTATTATTTGCAATTTGTGATTATGATATACTCGATGGTTATCGGGCTTGTGTATCTTGCGCTTTTTGTTGTTTTCTCGTTTGTGTCTGACACTTTTACTTTTAAGTGCCCGGTTGATGGATTGAAAGAGGGGATGATAAGTGCTGAGTATGTTGTGAGGAAAGGAAAGAGATATTATAGGAAATCGTTTCATTCTATTACACCGCAATCTTTTTTGAGAGGGAGAATTATGCTTAAGATGGATAAGGAGTCTGTCGTTGTCAGCCCGCTGAGGGCGCTTACATCAGAGGATGTTGATTTTCTGAAGAAGACGGGCAAAAGCAGGGATTTTGATACCCTGTATGTGCAGGATTCTGTTGATATGAGGGTGTTTGTTGTTCTCGGGATTGCTTTTGTGGTTCTTGTAAGGTTTTTTGTGGTTGTTTAGTTGGGCATGACGCACGGGATATTTCTCTAGGCCGCCGTTGTTGTGAATGATTTATCTTTTTCTGTGGCTAAATCAGCGTCACGGCCATCAGCACGGGAGCATGTTATTTCGTAGTTATAGTTGGTTTCGGATGTGAGGCCATCGACTGTAATTTCATGTGATGTGCCTTCACTTGTGGGGTTTTTGCCATTTACACTGAGTGTACAACTGGACTGCAGGCCAGTATTCCAGCTTATTGTGGCAGCGGTAGGTGCTACGACTACCTGCAGGTTTGATATTTCAGGTGGTTTCGCAAGTGTCGTGAATGTGCCTGGATGTTCGGTTGGTGTCATGCAACCATTAGGCAGGATTCGTATAGTGTAGCTATATGTCGTGTACGGAGAGAGCCCGGTAATATCTCTCTTGAAGTTTTCGAAAGGAGCGTTTGGATCTTCACCATCGGAATGCACATAGGCACCTTCTTCACCTTCCTTTATCTGCAAATCTACTTCATCAGGATCTGTAGCAGAGCATTGTTTCTCACCATTTTCATAGCAGTATTCAAATGAGGCTTCTACCCCTCTTGCAAAAGAGGTCCATTTAACGGTTGCTGTGTAGGATGTTGTGCTTTCTTCTATGTTTTTTATCTCTATATCTGGTATTTCTTCAACCACATTTACAATGACGTCTGCAGATGCTGAATTATCTAATGCATCGTATGCGGTTGCTTCTATACGAAAGTTCCCGGGGCGGAAGCTGGAACCTAGCAGGTCTAATATATTAAAGGTATGTGAATAGGGTGATGGGCCTGATAGTGGGACTTCATCCAGTTTGTCGTCCAGCTTGCCTTCATGGCAGCCGTGAGCAGGAGTGGGAGGCTTGCATGTTTCTATTGCCGGGTTGTCAGTTAATTCTTTGTCATAGTATAATGTAAGTACGACCCGGTCCATGCCATTGTCTTTAGCATCCACTTCCACGTATACACTTGGACCTGATGTTTTTCCGAAATCATCGAATGATGGTTTTATGAATTCTATTTCCGGTGGTGTCTGGTCCGCATTCGTTGTAAATGAATATGTACCGGATGTGTGGGTTTCACTGCCTGCCCTGGATTCGATTTTACAATTGTACTCTTTTGAAGGCTCAAGTCCAGATATTGTGACTATATGAGCCACCACCTCTGATGTATCTGCGACCTCTTTTGTGCCGGTTGTGTCATCAACCGGCCAGTACTTTATTATGCATGTAGAGGGCTTGTTTGTCTCCCAGCTAAGTGCCGTTGATGTGTCTTTAGCATACCCGGAAGGTGTTGTTGGAGGAGATATTATCTCAAGTGGCCCGTCATGGGATGCAAAAGCATAGGCTACAGTTATGCTGCCGTATGGATTGGTGCATGGTGTTGTGTGGTCATCGCATTTGTGCGGAGTCGCAGCCAGATCACCACAGCAGTTCATGTCAACTATGGGCACTGTGACATAGAATTTGAATTCTGGGTTTTCCCATGTATTTGTGGCAGTGTCGTAGATTTTGTAGTCTTCATCTGTGATTTTTACGTATATACTCAGGTTTTTCAGGATGTATCTGTGGTCGTAATGCATTGTGCACCTGTTCCGGTTCTGGTAGTTGTATGATGTGCTTCCGCAGCCGTGGCATTGATAAGCAGCGCAACACGCGGGGTCCCTGTAGAGATACTCGTACGTGGCGTCGATGTATTCTGCGTATTCGAAGTTTTCTGATTCAATGTATTCAGGAGCATGAAAATTATCTGTCATGATGTATGTATTAGCAAATGCGGAGCTTGTACCCCCCCCCCTCCACGACCACCACCGACTACTTACCCTATATATCCTGCGATCAGCTGTGGGGTCGCTTGACATGCATGCTGGTTTATTAACATTGGTTGTGCCATGTTCCGCATAGTCTGCCTCGTCCAGTTTTATCAGCCATGTCATGCCGTCTGATTGCTCTATATCTCCAAATTCAAGTGCTATCTCATCCAGTGTGTCGGAAATTTCACTGTAGATTTCGTCTCTCGTGTATGATTGCACCGGGTCGCTTAGGCACCAATTGGGGTCCATACAATTCGGGTATCCGCATTGATCCGCGGAACCTTCAAAATGGCCATATTGGTCAAATTCGTGGAGCATAACCCATAGCCTGCTCTGGAGCATCTGCTGGGAAACATCCGTGAATTTTTCTGCATTGTCATAGAGTGTGTAGTAGCGGATCTTTGTCTCTTCTGTGATGATGCCGCTGTCGCGAAGCTCTGCAAGCTTTAGCTTCTTCTTTTTGAAAAAGGGGTTGTCCATGTATGATGTGATGCTGTCTGCATTTTCATCAGGCCAGACTATGCCTTCTGCGTAGTCTTCTTTTCCTTTTGTCATTGTGCCTGTGAGTGGGGATATTTTTATCTTGATTTTCTCTCTTTTGTTTCTTTCAACGAGTATGGTGTTCAGTTCAGTGTGATATTCATTCAGCCTCCTTGTAAAGAGCTTGTTGGGGGTTGTGAATGTTTGTGGATCATATATTGATACTGTGACCTGCTTGATTCTTGCGACATCGTCAAGTTCACCTGACTCGTTTTTTGCGAAGACATGAAGTGATAGCGGCTTATCAGGATTGATGTTGTCTATCTTGTAGGAATATATGCCGTCTTTTCTGATTGCATTTGTGACTATGACGTCTGTCGCGACTGTGTCAGTTATCTCGGGAGTGCCTGGAAGTGCTTCTATGTTGTTGCAGCCGAACATACTATGACAAGCGAAGGTTACTTCCCCGGGTTTCATCATGAACAGCTGGATTGAAATATAAAGCGGGTATTTGCCCTCGTTTATTTCAGTGATGTACTGCATGTGCTGCACATCGTTTTGCATGAGTGGGATGGCTATATTGCCAGCAACACGGTTTACGTCCTCGTCCATGAGGTATGGCACTCTTTTTAGTGTGGTCTGGCAGTTTGGTATTGTCCAGAAGGGTATGCTTTCGCCTGATTCGAGATCCTGCTTTATTAGTATTTTCGGCTCCAAGTCTTCTGTCGCGTCAACTATGTTATTGCTATTGCTATCGCTAGCGCTATCCATAAGTGTTTCCCTGGCAAACCCCCCGTGCTCTGCAAGCTCTTTTGATGCTGAATTTAGTGAGAAGAATGCTGCTGTCTTTTCAAAGCCCTGTTTCAGGGACTGTATCTGCTTGTCCATGGTGAGTGTGAAGTATTTGTTGTAGAGATTGAATGATTCTGATGTGCTCCAGATGCTTTCGCCAAGTACTCTTTCCATTGTTATGACTAGTGCTACAATAAGAATTACAACACTAATCAGTGCTGTTATGTCCCCTTTTTTGATTTTCCTGTGCAGCATTATATCACTTCTTTAAATCCTAGACCGGCAGACCTTTGCAGCAGCATCGTGTCGGGCCGCACATAAATTTGGTCACGCATATCCCGCCATATAGTGAGCATGCGTTTTGCGGTACGCATCCGTAGTTATCCTTGTCAGGGCAGGGATTTTTGGTTGTTTTTACCACAGGGTCTATTTTTATTTTGAGAACCGCTTTTGCAATGTTGTCTTCAGGCACTGCAATATATTCCCATTCTGTTATGATGTCCTCTTCTTTTCTGATTGTATTAAGTACCATATTTTCCCCGCTATTATATTCAATGTAAAATTTGTATTCGCTTATCTGGAGTCTATTCATGTATTCTTCTATGCAGTCTTTTATTTTGAGTTTATCTTCCTGGTTATTGTAGTTTATTGTGATCTCTTCTTCCGGGCCGGAGATGGTGTCTTTTGAGAGTTCTGTTCCCAGTACTAGTTTAAATGGCAGTTTTGTGTTTGGTGTGCAGTAGTTATTGTTCAGGAGCACATACAGGTGTGTGTCTACTCCTGCTGCCTCCTCTGAAAATTTCAGGGTTTCCACTGCCTGTAATGTTGAGAATATGCGGGCCAGAGCAATAACTACAAGAAGGAATACCAGAAAGACTGCTGCAAAGATTAAGGCAATATATGATGCTTTTCTGTGTTTTTTCATTGTTT
>JAUVEK010000053.1 GCA_030594795.1 Candidatus Nanohalarchaeota archaeon
TCCTCATCAGACAAAACACCATCATTGCTGTCATCACTCATAAAAACACCTCTTAATTAAGTATATATACACTTTTAACCAACGACGCTTATAAAATTAAGTCAAATATAAATATTTACTCACCAAAGATACATATACCTATTCTAAAAGGGAGACGGGGTAAAAATGGTAATGCTAGAAAAAATCGTAGTGCAGGGCTTCAAATCATTCCAGAAAAAGCAGGTAGTGCCCTTATACCCCGGGTTCAACGCCATCATAGGCCCAAACGGCTCAGGCAAATCAAACATACTAGATTCAATAGTATTCGTTCTCGGAAGCTCGTCCCGCCAGCTAAGAGCAGGCCGCATGGACCACATAATCTACAACGGCGGCCACGGCAAAAAGCCAGCAGACCATTCCATAGTATCGCTCCACATAGACAACTCAGACAAAGGCATCCCTGACCAGGACGAAAAAATCATGATATCAAGAAGAGTGAACAGGCAGGGCCAGTCAATATACCGCTTAAACGAAAAAGTAGAAAACAGGGCAAAAATACTCGAAATCCTGTCATACGCCGGCATAGACCCTGACGGCCAGAACATAATCCAGCAGGACGACATAACAGGCATAGTCAAAATGCGCCCCCGTGAACGCCGTGAAGTCATCGACCACGTGGCAGGCATAAGCGAATACACGACAAGAAAAGAAAAAGCAACAGAAGAGCTAAAAGTCGCAGAGCGCAACCTGGAGGACGCCAGCATCATCCTCGACCAGAAAAAAGAATACGTAGACAAGCTCAAAAAAGACCGCGACCTTGCAATGAAACACAAGACACTAGAAGAATCGCGCGCAAAACTCGCAGCAACACTCGCATTCAGCCGCGTCAAGGCACTTGAGAGCACACTCGAGAACCACGCAAGAAACCTTGAAATAAAAGAAAACGAACTCGCAAGCCTGAGAGGCAAAGTAGGCCACTTTGACGACAATCTGGATGACAAAGAAACCCTGATACAGAACATAGACACTGATGTCATAAAAAAATCAGTAAACGCGGAAATCAGGAGTGAAATCGAGGACATAAACTCCCGCATAATAAAGCGCGAAAGCGATATAAACGCAAACCGCCGCGAAATAGAGCGCCTTGAAGACATGATATCAAAAATGAACACAATCCGCGCAAGCAAAGGCGAGGACGTAGGCAACAGATCAGTGCGCGCAATACTTGACCTCAGCCTCCCCGGCGTATTCGGCACTGTCGGCAACTTATCAACCGTAGACCCGCGATTCGAGATTGCGATAAACGTCACAGCAGGCTCGCGCCTGAACGACGTAATCACAGACAGCGAACAGACAGCCATAGAATGCATAAGCTACCTCAAACAAAACAACCTCGGCCGCGTCCGCTTTCTCCCGCTTGACCGCCTCCAGCCAACATCGACCTCTGCCAAGGCAGAAATAGCATCCAAGATGTCAGGCATAATAGACTTCGCAGTAAACCTGCTCCAGTTCGACAGGAAATACCGGATCGCATTCAGCCACGTATTCAGAGACACTCTCATAGCCGAAGACGCAGACTCAGCAAGAAAAGTCCGCGGCTTAAGAGTCGCGACACTTGAAGGGGACCTCTTCGAGGCAGGCGGCGCGATAACCGGCGGCAGTCTCAGGAAAATGCAAGGCAAAGTTAACGTGAAAGACATAACAGACGTAAACGAATATGAAAACGCAATCAAGAAACTCGAACTCGATATAGAAAGCCTGAAAAAAGAAATTGGGGACCTGAACATCCTCCTTGAAGAAAAGCAGGGCAAAGTAACAGAAGAATCAAAAGAAGTTGAAAAACTCCAGCAAGAGAAAAGCAAAATCATAGAAGAAATAGACGATATGAAACACTCAAGAAAAGGCCAGTATGAGCAGAAGCTCAGCCTTGAAGCAGAAATCCAGCAGCTTCGCATTAACCGCGCGAAACTCGAGGCAGAACTGGAAAACTCTCTGCTTGACTACGAAAAATACAAAGACTGCAAAGACCTTGAAAAAGCAGATCCACAGAAGCTCCAGAAAGAGCTGAACAACATCGACCGCCAGCTAAGGGCAATAGGCCTTGTGAACATGAAAGCAATCGAGGAATACGACCAGTACGAAAAAGAATACAAGGAATTCAGTGAGCGCGTAGAAAAGCTGAAAGAAGAGCGCAACTCAATAGAAGAGATGATAGCGAAACTGGAAGAAAAGCGAAAGCTCATGTTCTACAGCACTCTGGAAGAAATCTCAGGCGAGTTCGCCAAAATATTCATGACCTTGGCCGAAGGCCCGGCAGAACTTGTAATGGAAGACCCAAAAGACATAGAATCCGGGCTCGTCATAAAAGCCCAGCCAAAAGACAAGCGCCTTCTTTCAATAGACTCCCTTTCCGGCGGCGAAAAAACACTCACCGCAATAGCATTTTTATTTGCAATCCAGCGCCACAAGCCATTCCCGTTCTACATCCTCGACGAGATAGATGCAGCCCTTGACAAGAAAAACTCAGAAAAAATCGGCGATTTGATACAAGGCTACTCAGACAAATCCCAGTTCCTTGTGATATCACACAACGATGCCACAGTGAGGCGCTCAAACAGGGTATACGGCGTATCCATGCAAAACGGCGTCAGCCAGATAATGGGCGTTGACTTGAGCAACACAAAAGAAAGTCCTGAGAGCGGACAATAAAAATCACTACCGGAATCTATATTCTCAATCACCAAAACCTTTATATACTAAAAGGCACCAACTAACTACATACATACAAGTATATATCGAGATATTTAGGGAGAGATTTAAGGGGGATGAAACAATGAGAAATGAAAATATATCTGTTGATACAATAACACAAAAGATACTAAAAACATCAAGACAGCCACTTTCTACATATGAGATAGCAAAACGCGCAAAAATTTCTTGGTCTACAGCAAACATTCACTGCTATAAACTCAAATCAGAAGGCAAAATCAACGGCAAACTGGAAAAAGCAGAAGTTGGTCTTGGCAAGAAAATGATCTGGTGGATAGGAAAAAAATAAATATACCATATTCTCTTCAGCAGAACATGATTTCTATCGGCAAGCAACCCTGACCGTAGATATAAATATCTGGTAACTTCAAGTATTGAACAAAACAATTCTTAAAGCGCTGAACTCTATGGAAGCAATCAATGAAAATCCAGAAGATGACAATATAATTAGAACAGACAAAGACATAGTAGAGCTGATCCACAACGGAGAATGGCAGGA
The DNA here is from genome assembly GCA_030594795.1 of Candidatus Nanohalarchaeota archaeon. Taxonomy (GTDB): domain Archaea; phylum EX4484-52; class EX4484-52; order EX4484-52; family B79-G9; genus B79-G9. Next base: position 3,248 of record JAUVEK010000053.1, read on the forward strand.
AGTCATTATCGCCCTGACACACGACATGAACCCCTGGGACATTGACCTCGTCAAATTAAACCAAAGATTCATGCACCACATTAAAAAAATGCATGAACTTGACCTTCGAATCCCTTCAAAAATACTCCTTGCAGCAGCAATAATATACCGCCTAAAATCAGACACCTTAAGATGCGTCGAAGAAGAGGTAACCGAAGACATGGGCCTCATTGAGGATGACCTCGAATACACCCAGCTGCCCTATAATGAAGACTCTACAAATCCCATCGTCATACCTCCCATCCAGATACCGCTCCGGCGCCAGCCAAAAAGATCTATCTGCATAGACGAACTGGTCGATGCACTGGGAAAAGCAATGGTCATAAAAAACCGCCGCCAGTCGCGCGACCTCTTCCAGATAGACCTGAGAGGCGAAGACATATCCAAAAGCATTGAAGAACTCTTTGGCAAGATTAATAAATTCTTAGAGACAAATAACATCGTTAATTTCGGCCAGTTACTTGGAATCCAGCCGACACGCGAAGAAAAAATAAAGAAATTCAACTCGCTGCTGCATTTATCCAACCAGGGTCGCATAATATGCGAGCAGCCGCAGATGTTTGGAGAAATACACATAAAATTGGTGGAAAAATGGAATTAGAAAGAGAGACATGCATAATGGGAAGAGACGAAGATTTAAGAGAAGTCGGAAGGTTGCGCTTTATTCTTGACAAGGCAAACAGGTTCCCGGGATGCCTGGCTGACACAGAAGAGCGCAGGCTTATGGCGCGGCTTACAAAACTTGAGCGGAAACACAGCTTGCGTTACTGAAAACCAGTTCATAAACTTGTGATGATATGAGGGACAAAAAAAAAATAATAGAGGCAGCCTTATTTATCGCTGCGCGCCCGATGACCCTGGCGGAACTTTATCATGTTGTAGGTGTCCCGAAACCGCAGATAAAAAAACTGCTCAAGGAAATGGAAAAAGAATATGATAACCACAGTCTCTGTGTCCGGGAGAGAGACGGCTACTTTGAGCTTCACATAAAAGATGAGTACAAGACACATGTAGAGCATCTTGCACCTGAAAAAGATTTCTCAAAAGCGACCCTGCAAACCCTCTCCCTGATAGCATACCACAACCCGGCCAAGCAAAGCTTTGTCATTGAGACAAGAGGCAATCGCGCATATGACCACATAAAAGAGCTTGCATCGCGCGGCTTCATCCGCCTTGAGCCCGAAGGCCACACAAACCGCATCCATGTAACCAAAAAATTTCTTGATTACTTTAACCTGACATCCCAGAAAGAACTGAAAGAATACTTCTCGCAAAGAGGCATAGAGCCACCCGATGAGGAAGAATACGAAAAAAACGTATCCAAAAAAGAAAAGAGGGTGATCAGCATCATCCAGGCGGAGCCTAAACCGGAAAAAGAGAGTCCGGCGCCAGAACAGCTGCCATCGGAGCCAGAAACTGAACAGCTGCCATCAGAAGTACAGGAATTCCCAGATGACTCACAGGAAGAACCCAAAGACCAGAAAGACGAACCAGACACCACGGGTACTCCCGAAAAAGAAGAAGAAAAACCCTCTTCAAAAGAAGAGCATGAAAATCAAAAAAATAACCCTCCTCCTGACACTCAAGAGATAAAAGAGCCCATATCAGAGGAACAGGAAAAACCAGACACAAAAGAACAAGAGAAAGAAAAGAAAAAAACACCCTCGAAAAAATCAGTAAACGTAAAAGATGAACCCTACAAGAGCCCCTTCTCAGACGTCATCAAAGACGACGACAATTAGATTTACTTTTTCAGAGCAGCCTTATTCAGCTCAGCAACCAGCTTATCAGCATCAACACCGTGCGCAGCCGCCCCCTGTTCAATATTCTCAAACCGCGCAGCAATGCACCCGATGCAGTGAAGCCCATGCTCTGCAAACACAGAAACCGTCTCTGGATACTTCTCAACAACTTCTGTAATCGGCATATTTTTCGTAATTTTCACATCAGAGATAATATCACCTTCTCTTCTTCATGCTTTTCGCCCTGAACAACACATAACTTACAGGATTTTTGAACCGCGAACACAAATTGTCAGGAGTGCATATTAATATATCTTTGTAATATCCCTTGTTCTCGCAATTAGGCGGCGGAAAAATCTCAGACCTCTTTTTTGCATAATTCAGCTGCCCCCGGACATAAGAATCATCAATAGGCTCTGGATTTTTCTCATTCCATTCCTTCAGCCTTTCCTCAATATCCTTCCACTCCCAACCGGCACTCCGAAGGAAATTAATCAGAATAAATATCGCCCTTTTCCGCCCGTCATTCAGCCCCTTAAAAATATTATTGATACACGGCGGAAAAAACTCTTCAGGAATTTTATCAGTAACTCCATATTTTATATCTGTTTTCAGTTTTTCAATATTTTTTATGAGTTCTTCATTTACATTTTTATCTTGAATTGCTTTACCACTTTTGTGATCAAGTAAACTGCCATCTATTTCAACCTTTTCCTTAGTATCCCGTATAAATGCCCCACTGGCTCTCATATGGCTTCTAACTTTATCAGTCCTTTTATCTCTCTTAGTCTCTTTTTTCTTTTCGTCAACATCATAATCAAGTGCCTCCATAACCAGATCAAGCGCCTCATTCTCCTTAAAACCATCCATAAATCCCAGATCACCCCGGACATTCTCTGGCTTCGCATCCTCAACCTTAAACCTGTCCAGCTTATCAATCTCAATCGGCAAGCTCACAAGCCACGTCTTCTCATTAAACGAATAAGGCATCCTAAATAAATGCCGGAATGACCAGTTATGCTCCACTTCAAGTATGCTGTAAGGATCGCCATTCATCCTGCTCTTCAGTGATTCATCATAATCAACCAGCGCCTCCACAAGCCCCTTACGGATATAATCGCGCAGGTAATCAGCAATCTTCTGCAGCAAAAGAGGATACTGCACCTCAAGGGGCAAAAAATTCACCTTCTCGGGCAGTGATTTACAGGAAACCCCGATATGAAATCCCCTTCTACCTGAGAATTTCAAAGAAACATTATGCACCCCATGAGCAGCCAGTGCTTCAACCATCAGCTTCGCTGCAATCCTTCCATGCTCAAGGTCTTCATTTGCATCAATATCAAAGAAAATATCCCATCCGGTCCTGATATCATCCATATCCTTCTTATTCATGTTATTAGAAAGCAGAAGCGGATTGCTCCAGTGCTCCAAAGAACAATGAAACGACGTCGCACCTTTCCGGGCCAGATATTCAATATCGCCCCTAAACTGCGCAGATGCAGGTCTCCTGCCGAACTGGTTACCCCTGAACACAGGAATAACCTCGCGCCCATCGCACAAAGCAAATATCCTGTCAATAATCTCCGGGCGAAGATAATATTGCTTGACCTCTTTAATCCTTGCAGCATCAATATCCATAATCTCCACAACAATTAATCATGAAAATACATATTTGAATATATCGTACCTAAAAACAAAATTCAATTCAGCAGAAAGACACAATTCAAGCAGGTTTATAAAAAAACTATATATACAACATCTGCCAATAGTTAATACATGAAACTGGATTTCAAAAAAGCACTGGCTTTATCATTTAAATACTCTATCAGTATACGTAAATTGCCATATTATTTCCTGTTCCAGATATTTGCATTGCTTCTGATATTTTCTCCATTACTCAATTTAGTCGAGATATCTCATGATAGCGGTATATTCCAGAACAATATCCCTGACCCGCACATTGTCGATTTTATCGTTGAATCATTCGGCTACTTCTTTTTAGCCATCGTATTGGTCCTGATTATCAGCTCTGTAGTGACACCGACTCTCATATATAATTATGTGCAATACAGGAACAAAAAAGATGATAGCCTGAAGTACAGTTTTAATCAGGCGAAACCGCACATCCTGACCGTTTTTGGTGCGTTTATTACTCTGGCTTTTTTAATAAACATAATAAGCGGAATTGTCTCAATGATATCCAGCACTCTTGGAAGCATAGTATCCATTTTGATGACACTTGCTTTCATATTTGTAATCCCGGATATCATTATTAGAAAAAGCAGTATTTCAAAAAGTCTGACTTCATCTTATTCATGCACGAGAAAAAACATGCTTGAAGTTATAGCATTATATATAATTATCACCTTTTTTTCAGTGGCCATCACCTTATTCTTCGGGATACCGCTTATAATGGTTTTGTCACAATCAATGATATCGCTCTTTGAGTTGATGAGTGCAGGTACTTCATACTATCTGCTGGTACCGGTATTTGTCTCAATAGTAAAAGCCAAATATGACTTATACATTGTATCGATTATCACACTGCTGCTCGGGAATTCTATAAGTAAATTATTCAGTACTGCTTTCATAACAGAAATCTATCTGCAGATGATGAAGAAATGATGTCTCTAGTGACTCAAATGGCAATGGCTCAAGCACCATTAACCTTTTCATAACATATAAGCTTCGCATTCTCAATCACGAATTTGCCAATATATTCATTGCAGATTTTCAATGAAATGCATTCATCAGGCACAATATTATTAAAAAAACCAATAATCGATTTTATACATCCTGAATGCGTCACAATAAGCGCAGTCTTGTCATTATGCCTCCTCTCAAGCTCTTTTATGAAAGAGACAACTCTTTTCTGCATATCCAGAAAGCTTTCGCCGCCATCAGGGACAAAGTTCGCATTACCCTTAAATCCAGGTATCTTTAGCAGTTCATCAACCGGTTTTCCTGTGAATGCACCGTAATTCGTCTCCCTCAGGCGCCTCTCCCTGATAACACGATTTTCAATATCAAGCCTCTCAGCGATAACGTGAGCTGTTATAAAGGCGCGACCGAGATCGCTTGAATAGATATGGTCAAACTTAACATCCATGTCCCTGAACCTGTCAGCCACGATGAACGCGTTTTTATACCCTTCGTCAGTCAGGGGCGTATCAATCTGCCCC
>JAUVEK010000041.1 GCA_030594795.1 Candidatus Nanohalarchaeota archaeon
GCCCTCGAATATATCAGAAACCCAAAAAACCTTTGAACCATTGACATCCACTTCCGTAGTCAAAACATTCCCTGATTCATCAAAAACATAAGTTGAATTTTTTGTCAGAGAATTTATTCCATAATCTATAAAAAGAGGATAATTATGAAGAAAATACTCAGACTCAACAACAACAGGCACACGATACGCAGTCCACGTCAACTGCTCCTCCAGAGACGCAGACAAATCAACCAACTGCGACTCAAGAGGTGCCTCATAAGGCTGCTGGGACCTGGAAAGATAAGATATGTAATAAAGCGAGATGAATACAATCATTATAAAAAACAAAAAGCTGACAACCCAGTCAATCGGGGTGGCTCCATTCCTTCTAGGTTTCATACTCTAAAGATTGTAAATTTTAGTATTTAAAGTTATCATGCAACTATACTCAAGGCATGAAATAAATGAGCAAACATCATCCAAAACCAAATTGCCTTGATGTATATGGGAAGGCACTCTACTCAATTTATTAGTGCCTTCACTATATAACCTCCCTCGAGATTGTATCATCCCCGCACCTCACCAGCACCACTATTTTCTCAATATCAGGAAAAAAAGGCCCCGACGCCTGATAGACTCCCCGCTCTATACGATAGACATAATTATCCCCGCTGGAAGGATAAACAGGATCAAAACAAGCGCTAAAGGCAGCAGGGACAAAAACCCTCTCAGCATCACCCCCCTGAAAAACAACCGCAACAGACCCATCCACATTCTCGCCCTTGCCATCCCTTAAGAATATAACCACCCGCATTATATCCTCCATTTTTGTAAAGACAACATCAACATCCATACAAACATTTGACTTTTTATAATATATAAACTCAATGGTTCAACTGGGACCACAAAAGTAAAAAAAGAGCAGCCTAAAGAAAAGCAACATAAAACTTGGGCCCGGATGAGCAGAAACTCCTGATAGTTCAAAATGACTGGAATATCTCCATTGGACTTATTTCCACCCACCGGGATGATTTTGCAATATGAACCTGACTCCGCATTTATGGCGCATCATCGCGCTTTCCGCTGCAGCCCACCACACAATGTATTATATCGCCATACCAATATATAAGCTTTTGTGAGATAAAACATATACTTTTGATTATGCCTTTAGAAACAGAAAAGATAACCTACATCCTTTCGAAAACTTTATAATGTTTTGGCATAACAGAATAAGCATAAACACACTCATGCCCGAGTAGCTCAGCTGGTAGAGCGCGTGACTTGTATGCGCGAGACTCGTACGCGAGAAATCTCAACAACTCAGGTCTTAACCGGGATATCACGCGGTCAAGGGTTCAAATCCCTTCTCGGGCTTTCGATTTCAATACAAGAGAGAATTAACAGCCGGTTTTTGCCGGTAGAACTGGGGTTGTAAATTGATATACAAAGACTTGAGAAAGAATCTCGCGCTGCCTGACTTTTTTTCTTTGACAGGACTCATCTTCTCCATATTATCAATATTCTGCGCCCTCGAGGAAAACCTCCCATACGCAGCAGCATTTTTCTTCGCAGCAGCAGCTTTTGACTACACAGACGGGAGAGTAGCAAGAGCAGTCAAAAGAAAAGGCAGATACGGCGCCGAACTCGACAACCTATGCGATGTTGTCCTGTACCTCATATGCCCCGCCATCTTCGGCTACTCCGCTGGCCTGAAAAGCAATCTGGACATCATAGTCTTCATAATATTCATATCACTCGGTGTGATGAGGCTCGCAAGATTTGCCATCACTGGGACAAAAGACGGCTATTATGTGGGTCTCCCGGTATCATACAGCATAATAATCCCACCACTGTATTTCCTCCTCCTCTGGCAAAACATCAGCATCAACTACATGCTGCTGTTCTACTTCATCCCCTCATTTCTGATGATATCCACTATCAAAGTCAAAAAAATATAGAATGAAACCGCTTTACCACGTATTCTGGCGCATAAATATATCGAAAGATATTTAAAGTTTTGCCTCCGAATTCATTACTTAGTAATCATAACGAGGTGAAATAGATGTTAAAGGTTGAATATACAACTATCGCTGCATTAGACTATCTCAAAGGAGATTCTGAAGAACCTGTAAACAAATATATGAAGGAAGTAACAAAGTTATATAATGACGGTACTCCACTGAGCGATTTAGAAAAAGCAACTCAACATTTAGAACAAGAGGGTACAGTGCTCATGACAAAACATCGAGGAGGTTATAAAGCACTTGATCGAGGGCCTACGATTGAATCGGGACCTGATGGAGTCTCCATTAAATTAGAACAGCCGGTCTACATATTCACTATATCCGAGATTATGAACGAAGTGAATGTAACTGCAGAAAGAACAAAACTTCCAGAAAATGCCAAACCTCTTGTAATTCTGTTAACAGATGACGCGTTAAAAAATACAAGAGTAGTACCTTCAGAAGTTAATAGCATAATGCTGAAAGCGCATGATAATAGAGATTACTGAACAGATACAAAATAACATCCACATTTTACATTCCCGAACGACATAGACTGTAGTACTGTGCTTGTTCCTAAAACAGGTACAGACAAAGCATCTCTTAAGGATGTTAATCAATTTCCATTCCTAAAGTGTACGAAACAGGAAAAACGGTAGCAGAGGGATTCAAAGAGAACATGAAGATAGTATTTGATAATCTTCTTCCACAATGGGATTATACGGTGATTCCACAATAAGAAATACGGAAGTTATTTTGTTGTCGTTCCTACGAATTTTGAAAACCTCATTGGAGTGGAAGAACAACTACGGCCTTTGATGGTTGACAAGTCACCTATTCATCATGTTGTCCGAAAATTGGTAACCAAATCCTTCCATCATACGATATGACAGGCCAGTAATTCTTATTATATGATTTCCAATCAATCGGTGGGCAGCGTACCTTTTTTTCTTTTCATCTCCCATGTAATATCTCCCTCCATACGTGTGTGGGAGATATTATACCCTTAGGAGTTGATATACTTGATGGGTTATACAACAGCACTCAACCTATCGGATATTCCGAAAGGAATAAAAAGATATCGCATATATTACAGGTATGCTCCCGAAAATATCAGAAATAAAGCACAGGAGAAAAAAAGCCGGGATCACCCAATTCGAGCTCGCGCACAAAGCCGGCGTCTCCCAGTCACTAATCGCAAAAATCGAGGCAGACAAGATAGAGCCATCCTACTCAGCAGTGCACAAGCTCTTCGAAGTGCTCGACTACATCGAGACCAAGCAGGGCATGACTGCAAAAGACATCATGAACAGAAAAGTGATAACAACAGAAAAGCGCAACCAAGTAAGCGAAGCAATAAGAACAATGAAAAAATACGGGCTTTCCCAGATACCTGTCACCTCAGACGGCCTCATTGTAGGAAGCATATCAGAGAAATCCGTGCTGGACAAGGTCATTGAACTTGAAGACACCAACCTTTCAAACCTGAAAGTAGAAGACATAATGGACGATGCATACCCCACGCTCAACGAAAACACACCCCTGAAAGCCATCCTCCCTTTATTGAAGCATAACCAGGCCGTAATCATAACAAAAAAAGAAAGAATCCTTGGAATAATCACAAAAGCCGACTTACTAAAAGTTGTTTAGCTCAAACTTTTCAGGCTTACACTTTTTTTTCAGCATCATTTACAATAATTAATCGAGACAGTGTAACTATCAAACGGGGTTAAAAGCGCAAAGATATTTAAGGTTTTAGACCCATTTCAATCATATTACAATACATTATGGTGATTAAATATGACAAAAGGAAAACTAGGAGAAGCTTACAAAGCCCATAACGAAAAGATGGCAAAAGAAAGATTAGAAAAAGTTTACGAGGTCCTTGACAAAATTGTAATCCCTATGGGAGAAGGAGACATGCTTATCCCAAAAACCAAAAAAGATGGAGATACCATTCGTTATTTGGATCAAGGAGAGTCGTTATTGCTTGGACAGGAGATATCAAGAGAAGTCTTTGGCAGGACAAATGAGAGATATGCACTATTGCGAATACAAAGAATATATGAATCAACCTATTATGAGCTTAAAAGAGCTATGGATGGTGGTGATTATGTTATCGCTCGTGAATCCATAATAGACCTTAATCCCGATGAGAGAGACTTCGACGATGGGTACACAAAGGGCGTTGTTATCTTAGATCCCCGCGTAGAAGTTACAGACGACGGAGAAATAGAATACAAAATAGACGGGGTTTCGATTAACGAATCCGGACGTATTGATGGAGGCATTAAGAATGCATTAATATATCGTACCGATACAGCAAAAACATTGAACTCTGCTGGTGCATTCGAAGGATCAGAAAGACCATTTGTAGGTAGTGCTCTTGTGAGCGAAATAGAAGAACGGACACTGCACTCTGTCTTCGGTACTATGATTGATCCAACAGATTTTCAATTAGAAAAACAAAAACAATTAGAACCTGAAACCAAAGTATTCTATATAATGGCTACACCATACAGTTATCCTCACGACTGCTCACCTTTTTTTTCTGTACCTATCCCAACAGTTGCAGTTTTTGAAAAAGTACTAAATAAGAAATAATGATCGCTGATTAGGTTCATTTTCACTGACCTTTCACATACATCCTGTTTATCACAATATCCTCTTTAGGCCAGTCACCCATACCATGCTTGACTGACGTTTCAGCCGAATTCATGGACTCCACAATATCATACCCCTTGACCACTTTTCCAAAGACAGCATAGCCATAATCCCTGCCACCATGGTCAAGAAAACTATTGTCATTCGTATTGATAAAAAACTGCGACGTAGCAGAATCAACAACCGCGGTTCTTGCCATAGCAAGTGTCCCTTTTTCATTCTTAAGCCCGTTATCAGCCTCATTTTTGATCGGCGCACTCGTCTCCTTCTGCTTACCGTCAGCTGTGAACCCGCCGCACTGGACCATAAAATCCTTTATTACCCTGTGAAACACAGTCCCCTCATAAAAATTGCTGTTCACATACTTAAGAAAATTCTGCGTGCTTATTGGCGCTTTATCCTCGTAAAGCTCAATCTCAACATCCCCTTTGCTTGTCTCCATAACTACAATCGTATTTACCATATCATCACCATCATCCTCATTTTGAACATCCGAAATAACATCATCCGGTGCTGTCCCTCCCGAAGCGCACCCCAAACTAAGACATATCGCCATCAAGGCAGCCAAAAGATATACCTTCGCTTTCATAAACTCACACAAATCCTGTTTGCATAAATATTAAATATCTATCCCACATACCCCAGATCCGGCTCCTTTGGCCTGACTTCCCTGATGCCCATCGAATCCTTAAGCTTCACAGCAGCACCCTTGTCACAATCCTTCAAAAGATTATACGCAGAAATAAGATACATCTCAGCAATGCTCTTCTTCTGCTCAGGAGTAGACTCACGCGCCCTGTTGGCATTCAATATCAACTCATTCCCAAGCCTAAGCGCATCAAGAGTAGTGATAGCATACCCACCCACCAGTGTAGGCTTGCCCTCACCTGAAAAAAAACACATATCAACAAGGGGCGTCCCCTGCTTCCTCAAACACGCAACACAGTACCCGGTAACAAAATACCTCTTCAAATCCAGGTTAAATTTTTTCACAAGACACACAAAACTCACCGCCAATAAAGTAAAATTTAAATATATCAAAAATTAATTGAGATATTAACTAAGTATAAAAATATAATAATTCACTGAATTTAAAAACCTTTGCAGGGAAAATACAGTTCAGGCTTGAGAATGAATAAATGAAAGAAGAGGGGATATCTTATGAGTGATACAATTAAAATTCACAATGTCGTTGCTTCCTGTTCAACAGATATGAAAATTCCGCTGTCAAGGCTCGCGATGGAACTTGAAGGAACAGAATACGAACCTGAGCAGTTTCCGGGACTTGTCCTGAGGCTGGAAAATCCAAAAGCTGCAGCACTGATATTCAACACAGGAAAAATTGTATGCACCGGCACGAAATCACCGGAGCAGGCAAAAGAAGCTGTCGCGAACATAGTCCAAAAAATAAAGTCCCTTGGCATAGATATAGCCGGCACAAACGGGCTCAAGATCCAGAACATAGTAGCTTCAGCCAGCGTAGGCACAGAACTGAACCTGAACCAGATAGCGTTCCAGCTTGAGGGAACAGAATACGAGCCAGAGCAATTTCCCGGCCTGGTCTACCGCCTCGACGGACCAAAAACAGTATTTCTCCTCTTCAGCTCAGGAAAAGTGATCTGCACCGGCGGGAAATCAGAAGAAGAAGTCAAAGTATCCGTAGAAAAACTAAAAGGAAACCTGAAACAAATCAAAGCCATATAGCCCACACCCTGAAACCTCGCACTTGCTCTCTATCTAGCCATCAAGAATATCAACACCTAAATTATATTGGTCAGGTGGCTCAAAACGCATATATTTTTCTCTTGCATCAGGAAGAACATCATCTATTAGCTCATTTACTCTTTGCACAACTTCACCATCCATATTCCCATACTCCATAGGAGCAGCCACTGCTTTTGCTCTGGCAATTCCCATCCAGATAAGATCTTTGCCAACATCAGTACCACCTATCAACTGGCTAGTTCTCACCATTTGACGAGAATCCAAATTAAGATAGCGTAAGACTTGCAACGCTACCGCTATAGTTTGCTGCCCCTCAATGGCCGTAGATTCCAGATTGTAATCACCAGTCAAAGCATAGTACAGAAAATCAGTAGTATCAAAAAGCATATCTGTAACCTCAATACTATCAGGCCTTGACTTAAGTCGGTACTCTCTCACTTTCATATTCTATCCAGTGGAGGCAAAGACATATAAATCTTTCGATTTTGTCACTAAAACAGAACAACACACAAAAAGCGCTGCTCACATGCCGCGCTTATCGGCAAGCTTCCCTCACACACAACCCTTTTAAATTTGCCCGTAAAATAAAAGGTAATGGACTACGCAGACCTGCTCTCAAAACTCGAGGTATTCTTCTCAGAAGTATGCTACACCCAACTGCTCAAAGCCGTCCAGGACAGGACAGCCCTCGTAATCGACTACACCGACCTTGAGCGCTTTGACATAGAAATCGCAGACCATCTTCTTGAAGAGCCAGAGGAATTCTTCAAAGCATCAGAAGAGGCAACGAGAAACGTCGACGTCGGGGAAGAGATAGAATCCCAGATCCCCCTGCGCATAAAAGGGCTGCCAGGAACCCAGACAGTAAGCATCAAGAACCTGAGAAGCAAGCACCTCAAAAAATTCATCGCTGTAGAAGGAATAATAAAGCAGGCATCAGAAGTAAGGCCCGAAATCGTGCTGGCCACATTCGAATGCAGGGCATGCGGCGAGCGCATAATGATGCTCCAGGAAGACCAGGACCTCACCACTCCCTACATGTGCGAATGCGGCAACAAGCGCGGCTTCGAGATGGTAGAGCGAAAGATGGTAGACATCCAGCGCCTTGAAGTGGAAGAATCCCCTGAAAGGCTTGAGGGAAGCGCCCAGGCAAGAAAAATAGGCGTCTTCATAAAAAACGATCTGGTTGACCCGAAATTCCAGAAAAGAGTCGTCCCGGGAAGCAAAGTAGTTGTAACCGGCACCCTCGACGACATCCCCATAAAATCAGACAGGGGCAAAGAAAGCAAGAGGCGCGACATATACATAGACGGCAACTACATTGAGCCAATAGAATTTGAGTTCGAGGAAATAGAGATTTCCCCCGAAGACGAGAAAAAGATAAAAGAGCTTTCCGTGAACCCGAAAGTCTACGAGATGCTAACAGACTCAATAGCACCCTCAATCTACGGCTACAAGGACATAAAGCAGGCAATAGCCCTCCAGCTCTTTGGCGGGATAAGAAAAGTGCGCCCGGACGGGATCGTAACAAGAGGAGACATACACATACTGCTCGTCGGCGACCCGGGCTCAGGAAAAAGCCAGATACTGAAATACACGGCAGGACTTGCGCCGAAGGCGCGCTACGTCGTCGGAAAATCCGCATCAGGCGCTGGCCTTACAGCCACCGTAGTCAAAGACGAGTTCATGCGCGGCTGGGCCCTTGAAGCAGGCGCACTCGTGCTCGCAAACAAAGGCCTTGTCGCAATAGACGAGCTGGACAAGATGTCCCAGGAAGACAGAAGCGCAATGCACGAGGTCGCAGAGCAGCAGACAGTAACCATCTCAAAAGCAAACATCCAGGCAACACTGAATGCGCAGACGACAATACTTGCAGCAGCAAACCCCAAATTCGGCAGATTCGACCCGTACCAGTCTCTCCCTGAGCAGATAGACATCCCTGACACACTACTGAGCAGGTTCGACCTCATCTTCCCTATAAGAGACGAGCCAAACAAAGAAAAAGACACACTCCTTGTCAGGCACATACTAAAGATGCACGAGAACCCCGAAGAACAGAACCCTCCCCTTGACAGCAGCATATTAAGAAAATACATCTCATACGTAAAAGCCGGCATAAACCCGAAACTGTCAAAAGCCGCGCAAAAGGAAATCGAGAGATTCTACGTGGGCTTAAGAAGCAAATACGCAGGCACAGAAGAAGTATCACCGGTCCCCATTGGCGCACGCCAGCTTGAAGCATTAGTGCGGCTCTCAGAAGCATCAGCAAGGGTCCGGCTCTCAGACAAAGTCCAAAAAGAGGACGCGCAAAGAGCAATCAAACTGTTGACAGACTGCCTCATGCAGGTCGGGATAGACCCGGAGACCGGGAAATTCGACATAGACCGCCTCGAAAGCGGCACCACAAGCAGCCAGAGAAACAAGATAAGGATAATACTCACACTAATAAGCGACATGCAGAAAGAGACAGAAGACAAATCAGTCCTCATCGAGGACATAAAAGCATCCGCAGAAGAGCAGGGCATTGAAGACGCAGAAGAGATAATCCAGAAACTCAAGCGCGAAGGTGAACTGTTTGAGCCCAGGCAGGGCCACATAAGGAGAGTATAAACCATGATCGAACAAAAAAGGCTTACAGCCCAAAAATGCAGGATAAAGGACATCATCCACGGTAAATACACACCACAGGACGAATCTAACCCAAACCGCGTTTTGACAGAAGACGGGCGCAAGCTCTCAAGAGTCCACATCCTCGCAACAGCCATAAACACTTACGTGAGCGACGATAAAAAATACGGCTTCATTGTCCTCGACGACAGCACAGCCATGATAAGAATAAAGGCATTCCAGGACACAACCCATATCCAGAAAATAAAAAAAGGCGACTTAGTGGACATCATCGGGCGCATAAGGCAGTACAACAACGAGACCCACATCTATCCTGAAATCGTCAAGAGAATAGACGACCCCAACTGCGAGACCTTAAGAAAAATCGAGCTGGTGCATATGCTCTCAAAGCAAAAATCAAAAAGCGAAATAATCCTTGCAGAAGCAAAGAAGCATAAAGATGTAGAAGACCTAAAAAAAGACCTCAAGAACAAGGACATAAAAAGCGAGGATGTAGAAAACGTCATCAGCGCACAAACAGTAAAAGAAGAAAAAAACGAACAGGACAGCAAAGAAACTGACACGACAGCAGCAAAAACCATAGTAATGAAATCAATAGAAGAACTGGACACTGGAGACGGCGTAGAATACACAAAAATCATAGAAAAAGCCGGCCTCCCCGAATCCGTAAGCGAATCCGCAATAGACGAACTCCTTGCAGAAGGCTCCTGCTACGAACCACGCGCAGGCAGAATAAAAGCATTATAATATAAAATTAACATATTACATTATAGTTCACGCCCTTACTACGTTGACAAACATAACCAAAAAACAATAGGCGTTAACTATATGGCAAAGACATATAGTCCAAAAAGTTATGTCTTTGACTATAACTTACGTGATAAAATGCAAAAATACGATTACGAAAAACTCTTAAAACAGGCAAGAGACCAGCTTCCTGAAAAAATTTTCAAAGAAGACCGCCTCGAAATCCCGAAACTGAACGTCATGATCATGGGAAACAGGACCATGATAAA
>JAUVEK010000051.1 GCA_030594795.1 Candidatus Nanohalarchaeota archaeon
TCGTCTGTAGCATGCATACATTCTCTTATGCCAAAGCCGGTGGCTACTGAGGGAATGTTGATGCCACTGAACAGCGCAACCATTGTTGCGCCCTCAACGCCGGTGTATTGCGCTTTTTTCCTGACTGCTTTTATGGATTCATAGAGGCATTTGACAAGATATTCGTTTTTGTCTATGCGGACAGGGTCGATTATGTCATCTATGCTTATCTCGTAATCGTGAGTTACGGTCTCAATTATGGCTTTCACTGATGAGATGATCTTGTCTGCATTCATGCCGTGCAGGAATCTTATATCAACGCTGAACTCGCAGATGTCCGGGACCATGTTCACTTTTTCGCCGCCTTTTATTGTGCCCACGTTTATGGTTGGAGGATTCAAAAGCATGTGGGGAGTATGCGGGAGTTTTATGCTGCTGAGTTTCGAGATGATTTTTGATGACTGGACGATTGCGTTTACGCCAAGAGCAGGGTATGCTCCATGCGCTTTTTTGCCGCGGACAGTTATTTTGAAGTGGATGAGGCCTTTCTGTGCTATGTCTATGTTGAAGCCGTCGCTGTCTATTATGAGTGCAGCGTCAGGCTTTAGGATCCCTTTTTTAATGAGTATTTTGAGGCCTTCCTTGCTTCCCATTTCCTCGTCTACTGTTGCTGCAAAGACGAGGGTGCCGTTTAGTTTTGTGCCGGTTTCGAGCAGGCTTCTTACGGCTTCTATGCATGATGCAGTGTTGCCTTTGCAGTCAGATGCGCCGCGGCCGTATATTTTTCCGTTTTCTATCTTGCCTGAGAAAGGAGGATGCTTCCAGCCGGTGCCTGCAGGCACTGTGTCTATGTGCGTGTTTAGAAGGAGGGTTTTTCCGGTTTTTCCTTTTAAGGTTGCGATTATGTTTGGCCTGTTTTTTTTGTATTCATAGACTGATACGTCAAGTCCCATGTCTTTTAGTTCTTTTTTGACCAGCATAGCCACTTCACATTCGTTTCCGGGAGGATTCTCTGAGGGGGCTTGTATCAGCTTTTGGGTGAGGCGCGCTATGCGGTCTTTTTGTATCATGGGAGAATATAGCGCATGCAAATTTTATAAAAGGAGATTGTGGGAGTATCATACGAAAGAGATGACTCTCTACATTTGATGAAAAAGAAGACAAAAGAGCCAGGCATTATGTTGTCTGGTGATAATGCCTGACAATGATTATATGTTTTTTACAGGTCATCGAGGGCGAAAACTTTTATGTTTCTTCCGCGCGGGGTTCCATTTAGCTTTGTTCCAACTATCACGGAAACGCCGGCCATATCGCATATGTTTACAAGATCCTGGTCCAGTTCTGCGTCCAGCACTACCATCGCGGGTGATTCTACCTGCTTTATTGATGTGGAGAGCTCTTTTACCGGGACACGGCCTGCAAACTGCTTATCGCTGTCGTATATTGCCGCTGCTCTTGTACCTACAAGGTCGTTCATCTGCTCTTTGAAAAATGCCTTATCTTCTGCAGATACTGCTGTTTTTTTTACAATTGTCGGCCTTTTCTGCTCAAAACGCGGGCTCCGTGGTGGGCTGCGGGATATGGTTGAGTCCCTGTGTATACTCCTATCCGGGAATTCTCTTCTTTCCGGACGTGCCGGCCGTCGGGTGCTTTCGCTTGTGGACGGGCCGATAGGCTTTAGAAATTGCGCCTGCTCCACAGGTACTTTTTCCCTCAGTGCCTTGTAGACTTCCTTTTTCGTGAGTTCTTCAACTTCTTTTCCAAGAGGCGCCCTTGCTACAAAATCGACGTCTACGACTTGTTTTAGCTCTTTTAGTATCAGATCGCCGCCGCGGTCCCCGTCTGTGAAGACAGTTACTTCTTTTTCCTTGGCAACCTGGATAATTTCAGGTGCAATGGCTGTACCGCCAACTGCAATTGCATTTTTGATGCCGTGTTTCAGGAGAGTTATTACGTCTGCTCTTCCTTCACAGAGGATGATGCTGTCTGATGTGGGGACATCTACTCCTGCTGAAAGTCCTTTGTATTTGATTATTTCCGCACTCCTTACGGACTGCATCAACTCTTCTGCGACAATGGATGTGTCGGGCACCTGACCCAAGAGGCTGGAGAGGAGTGACTTGGCCCTGTCGATAATGTATTTTCTTTTGACTGTCCTTAAATCTTCAACAGAGCTGACTGTGATTTTTGCATTGCAGGGACCTACACGATCAATGGTTTCAAGGGATGCTGCTATGAGTGCGGTCTCTGTGCCGTCAAGTGAAGAGGGAATTATTATTTCCCCGTTGGACTTCCCGGCTTTTGTGATTACATTTACTTCTATTCGCCCTATTCTTCCTGTTCTCTGGAGTTCCCTTAAGTCAAGCTCCGGCCCCAGAAGACCTTCTGTCTGGCCGAATAGTGCTCCGATAACATCGGGCTTTTCAACAATACCCTCTGCATCGAAACTTGATTTAATAACATACTTTACTGATGTTTGTGCTAATTTTGCCATAAATATCACCTATTTTTGTTTTATGAATTCATGACACAGGTTCTATAAGAAGCATCCGGATTAATAAAGAATTCTTTAGATGTGTTTTGGAATAATCATATCTGTCTGTTACTATGCTTGTTTTTTGCCATATTAAACATCCGTGTGTGATTATAAATTATTAATTCTTTATTGCTCCTAAGACTTCAAATACTTGTTCTTCTGTCATGGATTCTATTTTTATTACTTTATTTTTTGATTTTCTGCCTGAAACAAATTTAACAGGCTTTTTCAGGATTTTGGTAAACATTTTTATTAGTTCAATATTTGCCTGGTTTTTGTCTGCTTTATTTTGAAGCTCGACATCAATCCTGCTGCTTGAGCACTTTATTTTAAATTCAGGCTGATTCGGTTTTACCCGCACCTCAATACAAACACTGTTTTTCACTGTCTGACCCTGAATCGTGAGCGTTAAGCATGTTGCCCACACGTAACACATCTCTTCATCAAATAATCCCCTTATTTTCCGGATACTGACGCATGTGGGCTGTCGAGCATTGGGATGTCCTTTTTTCATCGTGCGGTTCAAGCACTTAAAAGGGACCCATCAATACCTGACAAGAAGTTGACAGCAATGTTTTATAAAGGTATCTGTAACGGCAGCTGATGCTGGAAATGATTTTGCGCCCGATATTACAGATTTATAATATCTCCTGAGCGTATCTGCTCTATTTTGAAGGCTTCGTAGAATTTTGACAGCGCAGGCAGTTCTGTGCAGTGGGAGGGGTATATTTTTTCGATTTTTTCTTTTTTGAAGTACTCTATTGTCTTGTCTGTTATTTTGTCGGCGTATTTTAGATGAAAACCGCCGATGACAGCGAAGATTTTTCTGAGTCCTGTAACTTCTTTTGCATATTCTGCAATATTGCAGATTCCTGCATGAGAGCATCCTGTGATGATTATCAGGCCTTTTTGTGAGGTTATTGCTATTGCTGAATCGTCCATCACAAAATCGTCTTTTTTTCCGTCTTTGTAGAAGGGAGTTTTAGTTGATTCAAAACTGCTTTTTCTTGGAATCTCACCCAGAAAGACAATGTTCTGTGAGATTTTATAAGGCCCTTTTGTTAATATTAATTCAAAGTTTTCCTTTGCCTCTTCTAAAGTAAGTGGCAGGCCAATAGAGGCATCATCTGTTTTTATGTACCTTTCTATGAAGCAGTCGGGGTGGCAGATCAGTTTTTTGTTTTTGATGTATTTCAAGCCGTTACCGTGGTCCCAATGCCCGTGACTCAATACAATGCAATCAATATCTTCAAGAGAGATGCCAAGAATTTTAGCATTTCTTATAAAAACGTCTGATGGGCCAAGGTCAAATAATACTTTCTTATCTTCTTCCAGAAGAAATGAAAGACCAAACTCTGCAGAACATTTTCTGCCTGCAATGTTATCGCTTAAAACTGTTAGTTTCATAAATATTGGTTTTTGTGCGCTGCCTGTAAAAGGCATATTCTCTTATTTGCTCTCAGAACAATCAGGGCACAGCCAGCGCCCGTCAACCTCGACAAGATCTTCTGCAATGTTGTCGCACTCTTCGCAGCGCCCCTCAATCGTCGTTCTTTCAGGAACGGTATCAGGCTCTTTTATTCCCAGTTCCTCATTTAAGATGTCTGTTATCCCGGGATATATCCTAAGCATATCTCTTACTGTAATGATGCCTACAAGTTCGCCCTTATCATCAATGACAGGCAAGCGAGAGGCATCATTCGCGAACATTACTCTCGTGGCTTGTGCTATTGTGTCTGTCGGCTTTGCTACAATAAGTTTGGGTGTCATGACGTCTTTCACTTTAATATCTCTTGGAGCCCTGTTTTCTGCAACGACCTTCGAGATGATGTCCTTGTCTGTGAGCATGCCTGCAGCATTTTTTCCTGAGACCACAACAAGGCCGTGGATGTTTCTTTTCCTGAGTATCTGGGATGCTTTCTGGATCGATGCTTCTGAATCAATGACTGCTATGTTTTTTGCCATTATTTCGCTAACCAATACTTTTTCTGGAATATCTATCACCCGTCTTATTGTTTATTAATACTGGAAACCTTAAATTTATATTGGTATTCATGGGGTATAAAAAAGGGTATGCTTTTGAGAGGGAGCTTAAGCTTAAGCTCGAGGAGGACAGATGGCACGTAATACGATCCGGAGGTAGCAGGAAGCCGGACCTGATTGCAGGAAGGGATGGGAAGATTCTGATTATTGAGTGCAAGGTTACGAAGAGCAATAAGATCTATCTTGAGAAGGAAGAGGTGAAGCACCTTTCTGAGGTTGCTCTTGCTTTTGGTGCTGAGGGGATTTTTGCTGTGAAAGTGGATAACCGCGGATGGAGCCTTATTACAATTGATTCTTTGAAAGAGACAGGGAAGCATTTCATGGTTGAATTGTAATTTATATAGTTTTGGGGCAAAGAATCCTTTGGTGATTTTTTATGGTGAATTTGAGTAAAGATGTTCTTAAGAAAGAGATCCTTGACAATAAACTTGTTGAAAATTACGATAATCTGGATGTACAGCTTACTGCGAACGGGATTGATTTCCGGATTGCAGCCATTATTGAGGTAAAAGAGGCTGGTGAGCTTCGGATCAACAAGGCAGACTGCAGGATGCCTGTACTTGGTGCTGCACACATTATGGAAGGGTTTGAGGATGTTGTTTCAGGTCTTGAACTTGATGATATTGCTGTTGAGCCTCAAGGAATCCAGGTGAAGATTGACAGGCTTAAGCCGTATCTTGTTGTGAGCTGCGAGAAGGTCAATACAAAAGAGAACCTGAATTTCAAGATAGAGTGCAGAAGCTCGCTTTTTAGGATTACCCAATCAGTTCTTGAGACAGCCTTCGGGGAGGCAGGATATAGAGGCGGGCTTACGTTTCTTATGTTTTCCTTGCTTGATACGAAAGTCGATTTAGGTGTGAGATTTGCGCAGGTGGTCTTTTCCGAGCTCAGCGGGAATGCGCATTATGAAGAACAGAACGAGTCCAGCTACCAGGACGGGAAAGTGCTCTAGCCAACATACCCAAATTCCTCAGCTTCAGGATGCAGTTTCTTTGTTTCGCCAGCCCTCTTTATGAAATTATCAACATCTTCTTTTGATATGCTTGGCTTGATTATTTTTAGCGCCTCATCGAAGTGTTTTGCTGTGATTTCTTTTGCATTGATGTTCTCTCTCAGGGCCAGTATTGCTGCTTCTTTGCAGAGGCCTTCTATGTCTGCGCCAACATAGCCCTCTGTTTTGTCTATAAGTTTCTTTAGTGAGACATCTTTTGCAAGCGGCATCTCTTTTGTGTGCACCTTGAATATCTTTTTTCGCGAATCAATGTCAGGTACCGGTATGTAAATATGCCTGTCGAAGCGCCCGTGGCGAAGAAGTGCAGTATCAATAACGTCCGGGCGGTTTGTGGCGCCAATTATAACTATCCCGTCAACACCTTCAAGGCCGTCCATCTCTGAGAGAAGCTGCGTGACTACGCGGTCAGTTGTTCCTGAGTCAACATGCCCTCTTTTCGGTGCCATGGCATCTATCTCGTCGAGGAATATTATTGCAGGTGATACCTGTCGCGCCCTCTTGAACATCTCCCTTATGTGCTTTTCGCTCTCACCAACCCATTTGCTGAAGAGTTCCGGCCCTTTTATGGCAATGAAATTTGCCTCTGACTCGTTTGCGACTGCTTTTGCAAGAAGTGTTTTCCCGTTGCCGGGAACACCATAGAGAAGGATGCCTCTTGGCGGCTTGATGCCCATTCTTTTGAATGCTTCAGGATGCTTCAGTGGCCATTCGACCATCTCTCTTAAGTTCTGCTTTACATCTTCAAGGCCGCCCACGTCATTCCATGTGATTTTCGGTATCTCGACAAGGACTTCTCTCATTGCAGAAGGCTCAACGAATCTCAGAGCGTTCCTGAAGTCATCCATGTTTACAACAAGTGTTTCAATCAGCTTCGGGTCGATTACCTTTTCTTTAAGATCGATGTTGGGCAGTATCCGCCTCAGCGCAGACATGGCTGCTTCTTTGCATAGTGCTGATAAGTCTGCTCCGACAAAACCGTGTGTTATGTCTGCCATCTTGCTTATTGATACATTCTTGTCAAGGGGCATGTTTCTTGTGTGTATCTGCAGGACTTCTTTTCTTCCCTGCCTGTCGGGAACGCCGATCTCAATTTCGCGATCGAACCTGCCCGGCCTTCTCATCGCAGGGTCTATTGCGTTTTCCCTGTTGCTTGCAGCGATGACTATTACCTGGCCCCTGCTCTTTAGCCCGTCCATTGAAGCCAGAAGCTGCGCCACCATCCTTCGCTCAACTTCTCCTGTGACTTCTTCTCTTTTCGGTGCTATTGCATCTATCTCGTCGATGAAGATTATTGATGGAGCACCTTCTTCTGCATTCTTGAACAGCTCACGGATCTTCTTTTCTGATTCGCCGTACCACTTTGATGTGATTTCCGGGCCGTTCAGGGCAATGAAGTTTACGCCTGCCTCGTTTGCAACGACTCTTGCAAGAAGGGTTTTACCTGTGCCAGGGGGACCGAACAGGAGGATGCCTTTCGGCGATTCCACGCCGAGCCGATCGAATAGTTCGGGATGGCGCAGCGGGAGCTCTATCATTTCCCTTACTTTTTTTACTTCCTCGCGCAAGCCGCCGATGTCCTCGTATGTGATAACTGGTAATTTCCCTTCTTCTTTGACTTCAACAGCCTGGGGCAGCACTTCTACCTGCGTCATGTCAGTTATTTTTGTGATTCCTTTCGGATTTGTGTTAACAACAGTGAATTTTGTCTCGCTGAAGCCGAGTGAGAACATCTCGTCAAAGTCGAAAAACTCGCCAAAGGACATTCTCTGCCTTCTTGTTATTGGCGCGATAATGTCTCCTTTTGTCGCTATCCTGTTCATGAGGGCGCGCTTTGCGTGCTCGGGTGGGATCTGCAGGATGACTCCTTTTTCTGCCGGGGCAAGAGTGATTTTTTTTGCTTCTAATACCTCGGCTGGTGTGACTATTACTTTTTCACCTATCGACGTGCCTGCATTTCTTCTCAGGTATCCGTCCATGCGGACTATGTTTAAGGAAATGTCAGCAGGGTACGGGCGGAGTGCTACTGCGCCGGTCTTTCTTTTGCCCTCGATTTCCACAATATCGCCCTCATGGATGTCAAGCTCGTTCATGAGGCGCGTGTCGAAGCGCACTATACCGACGCCTATGTCCGACTGGGCATTTGACGGGATTTCCCCGACTTTCAGCTGGATCTCTTTTTTTGTCAAATTATCAACCCCGTGTTTTTTGCGTGATTGTTCTTATTTGTTTTTCTCTTTATACTTCTTTAATGTTCGCGCTTATATTAAGATTGTAACATTTAAAAAAGTTTTATACGGTGCGCTGAATAATCCTGGTTTTTGCGCGGCGCAAGAGTGAAAACGGTTCTGACTTTTGTTCCGGAGAAGCAGTCATCCATAGCTATATATATTATGAGATATAAGTATTGTGTAGGATATTTTTCCAAATGTTTGGAAATCGTTGTGGAGGTGTTGTGAATGGTAGAGTATGAAAAGGCGATCAAGAGGCCATTTCAGGATGTCAAGAAGTTGCTAATAGGGGCTATTTTGAATATCATCCCTATTGTAAATCTTATTGCCAGCGGATATATTATAAAGGCAGCAAAGGGCACAATGAAAAAAAAGAATGATATGCCGGAATGGGAAGACTGGGGTAATTTGTTTATGACAGGTCTTGTAGTTGCGGTCATTGGATTTATTTATATGATTCCGGCAGTAGGTCTGCTTGTTGTTGGGATTGGTTCGGCGGTTATAGGAGCAATTGCAATTGGCGGTGCCGCTGCAATGGATATGACAGCAGTTCTTGCAGGCGGAGGTATTATGATTCTTGCCGGGTTATTGCTCTTGCTTGTTACAATGCTTGTTATGCCAATGGCGATTATACGCTACGTAGACAAAGGTAGTTTCTCTGCT
>JAUVEK010000003.1 GCA_030594795.1 Candidatus Nanohalarchaeota archaeon
ATCACACTTACAGCAAACATGACATCTCCCCCATCAACAACATACGGCTACCCCGGCGCAACATTCACCCAGACATGCAACGCAACATGCGCCTTTGGCCAGTGCAACGACGTTGTCCTGTACCCGCAATATTGCACCGGCGTTGGCTGCACAGGCTTCATCAACATGCCAAACACCACATCCAACCTCACAACAGGCAATGAATCATACAGCGCAGGAACCATCTCAAACGGCGAAACCAAAGGTTTCGAATTCACAATCACAGAAAACGAACTAGGAGAATACAGGATAAGATGCAACTCAACAAGCCCAAACGCAGTACCAGATACATCAGACGAAATCGAATACGTACTCGTATCCGTCGTCAAGCAGACACAAGTAGAATATGAAAACAAGAACACATATTCAGCAACAGAATACGAGACACTCGACAACATAACATGGCTAAACATAACAGCTATCGCAGAAAGCGCCAACGCAACAGACGTCAACATAACCTCAAACATACTCAACCCCTCAAACAGCATCGTCACGTGGGGCCCAAACGACAACAAATTCTGCGCATCATTCCTCGAAAAAGGCACAACATGCAGGACAGCATTCAACAACAACTCCAATGGTTATATAATATCAGAAACCGAATCATCCGGCACATACACCTTCAACACAACCGTCTTATGGTCAGGGACAACAGCTGCAAACACAACAGAGACATTCACACTCCACAATCTCCCGGAAGACGATTTCAGCCATCAGACAAACCC
Source organism: Candidatus Nanohalarchaeota archaeon (assembly GCA_030594795.1). GTDB lineage: Archaea > EX4484-52 > EX4484-52 > EX4484-52 > B79-G9 > B79-G9. The sequence goes on from JAUVEK010000003.1 coordinate 765, forward strand.
GTCTCCGTTTAAGATAAAAGTAGGAGCAGCAGGAATATACAACTTATCAATACACAATCCATGGAGCCTGAATCTGACAATTGTAAACATCTCCATAAATTGTCCAGAGGCAACAGGAATAACATGCAACTGCACCCTGGCAGGCCAGGTTACACAGGACTATTGCTATCTTGGAAACATCACTCCATCTTCCACAGGCTATGCTTCCTTCAACATATCCACAACTGGCGCCACACCCCCAAATGACTATAATGTAAACGCCACAGTAGCTTATACAAACCCCGGCAGCCAGCAGCACACATGGAGCGAAGTCCGGAACGCCATACTCCATGTCCAAAGCTCAGAAGCCCTTACAGTTGTAATATTTAGCGCCCCCACAAAAGTTACAAGAAACACAAACCAGAACCTCTACGGGAAAGTAAGCTATCAGGGCGCCACAAACAATACAAATGTGACTCTCAACTGGTCCCTGCCAGGCCAGTGGTCAAATACATCAGGAAACCTCAACGAATATATAGGAACACTTTATTCAGGCAACACATCATGGAACAATATCACAGCATCAATAACCCTCTCTGCACCACTCGGGCAAAAAAGGATCAACCTTTCATCAAACTCAACAGAAGGAGGATATGACGACGACTACGCTCTCATAGACGTATATGCAGACACTGCATTCTACAATCCCGAAGTCACAAACATTGACACACCTGCAAACCCCAGCGATCCTGTACTGGGTGAGACCATAAGAATTAAAGCGCGCCTGCGCTACGACAACAACACAGTCATCTCCGGCGAAACAGTAGACTTTATAGACGAGACAGACAGCGTTTCCATGGGCGCAAACACAACAGACTCACAGGGATGGGTATACCTGTACTACACAATACCACAGGCATCAACAGTCGGGAGCCACACACTGAACATATCTTACACCGGCAGTTCAGGCAGGTACACAAACCCGGGTGATACAACAACAGGTATCACAGTTCATGACATCCCTCTTATCTTCAGCTTATCCTCAACACCATCCGTCGTCGGCAGCGGACATCGCGTAACAATCAGGGCAAACATAAATGATTCAGACGAAGTGTCAGGCACCCTCGTGTACATAAGCCATAGCGTTTATGGACAAGTTTCCTATCCAATGGCTCTCGTTTCAGGAACAAACAAATCAGGTACATGGGAATACAACTACACAGCATGGCTCAATGGAGCCTACAGCTACTACATATGGGCAGACGACACCTTCGGTCTCGAAAACGACACATCAGACAACCTCCAATACTTCAGCGTTGACTCAAAACTATCACTTCGCGCAATAACCGACAAAAAAGAATACGGTCCAAACGAAGATGTACTGATAATCGCACCCGACTGGTGGAACACCTCCTACAGCTACCGCATACCAATATCCGCATCAAGCACAAGCTCTGAAACAGACATCATGATAACAGAAACAATAAACTTCACATACTACCTAAAAGAACTCGGCGCATCCGAAACATCCCTTGACAATAACTCAATACGGGTCATAGAATGGAACGAAACAGCCGCAACAAACACAGAGAGAAACTCAAGCTTCACAGAAACCCCGCCCGGCGAAGTCAATCTATGGGAAATGTCACAGGACATGCCCCAGCCCGTAGACTTCACAAGCGGCCTCAACTCTACTGCAAACACATTCGGTCCCGCAGGCTCAAACGACGGATGGGACTGGGTCGGCTCAGTATACGGGCTGTCCTCAACATGTGTATCCTTCAACAATGCAGACGTCGGCACAGACGAAGTCATAAGAATCACGATAGGCGACACACCTTGCGAAAACGACGGTCAGTCCTCAGGCGCCTACGGAGTTTCATTTTACATAGATGATACTGCATACACAGCAATTTCACGCGGCGGCAAAGCAAACCTGACATTCGACTGGTTTGTAGCTGATTACGGACTTGACTCAGGCGATGTCCTATGGGTTAAGTCAAGATTCGGAACATCTGCACAGATGAACTATCTTGGAAGCGACCTCGACACCGGAGATCCCCTTGCAGACAGCAACAAAGAAATATACTTTGCAAACGACCCCCAGGACATATCAAACACATCATCCTTTGACATCACACAATATATCACCAACGCCGGCTGGTACTATCTCGACATGGGCCTGAAAATCGGCGACTGGGACAACGGCGAATATGCATATGCAGACTTCGACAACATCACACTCACCATAACCGGCTCCACATACGAGGAAAAAACACAGGCAATCCTTGACATCAGCTGGGACATGAACGGCACGACACGCGCAGACACAGAAAGGACATACTACATATACTTCGACATAAAAGAACTACAAAACAAGACATACCCAACCTACACGCCGCCGGCAGGCGCAACACCTGCGGGAACACTCACAAAAACATTAGAAGCCGCACAGCCCCGCCAGTCAAAGGTCCAGAACACAGGAACCACAGACGTAAGATACAGGACAATAATGAGAATCCAGAGATTAATCAGCGGAATCTGGACAAATGTAGGAACACCTGTAATCGATGACACGACAGTACCGACAACAAGAGACACTCAAAATAATTCGATAACCTATCTTGGCTCTATTTGGGACACAGAAGGATGGAACACCCTCACAAGGCCTGCCGGAACCTACAGGCTCAATATCTCCACATTCGATGCCAGCATGCCGCCGGTAATGATGCTGGACCACAGCAACGCATATCTTACAGCAGCCTATAACTTCGCAATTGTCTCAGCAAACATTATCTTGACACAGCTGGAACACGAAAATCAGAACGATTTTTCACTTGACGAATATGAGACAGGCGATAATATATCGTGGATAAACACAACAGTTCTCTCCCAGAACGCAACAGCAGTCGACGCGAATATCACCCTTAACATACAGGACTCCGCCACGGCAGACGTTTCATGGGGACCTCAAAAAGAAACAAAAGACTGCGGCGACATAGAAGAAGGAAACACATGCGAAGTTAAGTTTGACAACACTACAAACGGCTACCTGATACCGCTAACAGCAACATCCGGCACATATCAGTTTTTCTGGAACATTGTAATGGACTCAAAAAGCAGTAATTCAAACCAGAACAGCAGCATAAACTTCACAATACACCACCTCCCCGACAACTTCTCATCAACCCTTACCCCGACAAAAATATACTCAGGAGAATATGCACTCTACAACTTCACAATCGGAAACACATGGTCAAAAAATATTACCCTCGTAAACATAACCATGGCATACCCAAAAATACCGGGCCTCGCATGCAACTGCACCATATCAGGCCAGACTGGACAGGACTACTGCTATCTGGACAACGTAACAAACAAAACCGACGAAATTGCACCATTTAACATATCCACAAACTCCTCAACACCTGCCGGCGATTACAATATAAACGTGACCGCAACATACACGAACCCTGCAGGCGAACTGCACACATGGACCGGACAGGCAAACAGGATACTCGAGATACGTGTCGGAGGGGAATTGATAACAAACATCACAGAACCAAAAGAAACAACTCCGTTTACAAAAATAACCAGAAACGGGTTCATAAACCTCACAAGTTGGGCAAACAATACGCAAACGTACTCACTCTACAAAATCTGGGCAAACTGGACACTCCCTCAAGGCTGGACAAACCACTCAGGCAACTTAAGCGAATATAAAGCCGAACTCTCCGGAGGCGCACTAATGTGGAACAACATCACAGCAAACGTGAGCATCTTAGCCCGACTTGGACAGCAGCAGCTAAAACTAAAAGCATCAGACAATGAAAGCAGGGAAGACTGGTCAACAGTAGACATATTAGTATACGCAAACACAACCCTTGAGAACTTCCAGTCAGACGACTATACTGCTGTAAAAGGCCAGACAATAACACTCGACATCTGGCTCTACTACGACAACAGCACACTTGTATCTGGTGGAAATATCTCTTTCAACGACACGACGCAGCCCTGCTACATCGGAAGCGACCTTACAGACAACACAGGACACGCCACAATAAACTACATCATCACGGGAGATGCCCAAACAGGCAACCACACATTAAACGCAAGCTTTAAGGGAAGCGATACACTATATCTCAACCCTGTATGGACAACAATCAACATCACAGTAAATGACAACCCCGTATTCGAACATACTGAAGCAGCACCAAATACTGTCGGCTACGGCTACAATGTCACAATAAAAACAAACATTTCTGACGACAACACTGTCGACACCGCAAAAGTCTACATCACATACCCGGACACATCAACCGCAGGCTTCACAATGGAAAACTCAACCCCGTCAAACTTCTCATACAACTTTAGCGACACATGGCAGAGAGGCACATACTCCTATTACATATGGGCAAACAACACTGCAGGCGAAACCAACACAACTTCAACGCACTATTTCTCTGTATCAGTAGACGCATCTTTCATCACACAAACCAAAAACACAACATACAGGGCAAACGAAGATGTCAACCTTACAGGCGCACCATCCTGGTGGTGGAACTCGTCATGGCAGTACAGAAAACAGATAAACATTACAGAGCCCGGCATCTCAGACAGGACAAACTGGCCGGTATATGCCAACATCTCAACAGGCGGGAACGGGCTAAACTGCACAAAAGACTTCAGGATAATTGACGACACCGGCAACGAGACTGCCCTGAAAATCATAAGCGAAACATATTCCAGCTCCAGATGCCAGTCAGCAGAATTCTCATTCCTTGTAAACATATCCGGCTCATCAACAAGAACATATTACCTGTACTACACAAATCCCGCCGCCACCCCTCCTACGTATCCTATATGGTCAGATTCATGCAGCGAATCAACAAACGCCACAAACTGCACAGGCATCTATTATTCAAAAAAGGAACTGCCGCAAGGTCTTGACGATGACACCGGGAAAACAGCATTAAATCTCGATGACGAACAGGTAAAGAACACATATCCGCTACCATTCACATTCTCATACTTTGGCACGAATTATACCACAGTAAACATATTCGATAACGGCTTCATAGACTTCTCAGACCCGGGTATCGACCCAACACCTTCCAACAGCGAATTTATTACCCGCAGGATGATTGCCGTAATCTGGGATGATTACGATCCATGGATCGGCAACAGTGAAGACACATACAAGAAAGAATACTCTGCTAGAGTTATATACACATGGGACACCAACACGAAAACTGGTGGTGCTGGCGAAGACATACTAATACAGATGGTGCTTTACAAAACAGGAGATATAATGTTCAGATACTCAACCGTACTTTATGACCAGTCAACACATCTTGCAGGCATATCAAAAGGCGACTCAACTTATTTCCTCAACAACAGCCACCAGCAAAACGATAAGACAGCATTCTACCAGTACTATCAGGCAGCAAACCCCTCTGTAGGAGAACAGGAATCAAATATAGAATCCAAAATACTCAACACTGGCTCAACAGGCATCAAAGGCTATCTGCTGATGCAGGTACAGATATTTACATCTGGCGCATGGCATGTCGTCGACACAATATACAATTCCCTGATAAACATAGCCGCAAACTCAGAATATACAATTCACGACATCTGGAACTCTATAGGCTGGAACACAGCCAAAAACGAATCAGGAATTTACCGCGCATACACTGCCCTTACAGACTCCTTTGGAAACATTCTGACAAACGACAACAGCGAAAACATAAGCGCAACATACAACTTCAGCATAGAAGAAGCAGTAAACCTCACCTTCATTGGCATAAGAATCTACGATGTAACAGGCGCATCTGACCCGAAAACAGACAACTCAAACTTATGGGCAGCCGGCCTCAACACGACATTCAACTTGTTCATCAACCACACATACCGTTTTGAAATAGAAATAAATAACAGCATAACAAGTGAAGACAGCTGGACAATCACCTCAACAGACAATATAACCCACTTATTCCTGAACTCAAGCTGGCAGATAAACGAGACAGACGAGCTCTGGTACAAAAACAACACACAAAGCTTCACAGGCGGAACATGGAATGGAAACGTAACATGGAACACATCTCACGGCGGCATCCTGCCAGTCGGCGACAACATGACATTTTATTATGTATTTAACATAACTGACGGCAGCCACGGCACATACCCTGTAAGATTCACAATAATCACACCGGAATTCACAAGAAACCAATACGATACATACAACATCCTCGACGAAGATGATAGCCCTCCTTCCCTTGAAAACAACATATACGCCCTAAACGCATACCACGTCAACAGGGGAAACTCCCTGCTCTTATACGCGAAATGGGACGAAACCATTAGCTCCGCATCTGCAGAATACAACTCAACCACACCATCTCTTTCAAACCATACAATAACCCCTTCCGGCCAATGGACAAACTACACAATCTCAACAGACACAAACTGGCTCTTGGGAAACCACGTCGTAAAGATTTATGCAAACGACACATTCAACAACATGAATGCAACCCTCGAATACCTCAACTTTGACGTCTGGGGATGGTCATACATACTTCCCTCAGACATAGAACTCACAGAAAACAATATAGGTATAGGCGGAAGCACCACAATTCGCTGTAAAGTCACAGTTGAAGATACAACGCCAATTTCCGGGTACACAGTATCATTCTACAACTCCACATCATTCCTCGGCTCAAACACAACAGACACAAGCGGCTGGGCATCATATTTATATGTAGACAACACAGCAGGTGAAGAAAACTTAACATGCAACATAACAGACGACACTTCCAAATATTACAATGCCTCAACAACCAACGAACAAAAAATAACACTCATAACCCTCGAACAGGAACATCCTAAATGGTGGCAGCCGCTAGGCTCAAACATCACAGGAAAAATCCACAAAGGGGATTATGTATACCTTTACTCAAACTGGACAGACAACTTCATGCTCTCATACGGCTTCCTCGAATGGCATAACGGCACCGTCTGGCAGAACAACACACTCGCATCTCCTACTCAAATGTCTGGAAACAGTGGCTGGGCAAACTTCACAATCCAGATACCGCCCACCATGGAAATGCCAAACAACCTTACGTGGAGAGTATGGGCAAACGATACCTCAGGCAATCTCAATGTAACAGAAAACAACACACTGGACGTCTGGGGCTGGGCAACAGTAGAAAGCATCTCATTCAACCCGGGCACAATACTAAACGGGACAACAACAAGTGTCGAATGCAGGGTAACAGACATCAATTCATCTAAAGCCCTTTCAGGATACTATATAGAATTCTGGAACGAATCAGAACTGTTCGGAAGCAACATAACCGGTCCAGACGGCCGTGCATCATTCGAATATACAGACTATTCAACAGCAGACGACGACTACTACCTGATATGCGAGATATCAAACAATGCGACTTTAAAATACGATACATACGACCCGATAAACTACAAGCAGGACATTCTTCACATAAGAACAGAAGATTCCGATTATCCTAACACAACCAACTATGCGCTAAACGCATCACAGGTCCAGAAAGGCGGTCTCATAAACCCGGCAAACTATCTGAAAATCTATGCAGAATGGAACGAGGACATCAACACAACCTCTGGCTCATACGTATCATTCAACAGGACAGCACCCCTCATCTCAGAACCGACCCAAATAGTCACTGGAAACTGGACAAACCACACATTCACCATAAACCAAAGCTGGACAGTGGGACCCCACATAGCAAAACTTAATGCCTCAGACCTTAGCAATAACTGGAACAACACTCTCCCGTATCTGCAGTTCACAGTCTACGGATACAGCCAGACAAACATGACCTCACCACAAAACGGTGCAGGATACGACATAGGCGACATATTCTACGTAAAATGTAACATAACAGACGAAGACAGCCTGACCCCCATCGACGGATACAAAGTTTCCTTCTACGAAGAGGGAAACCCTATCGGCATAAACTACACAGACGAAACAGGAATCGCAATCTATAAAGTAGACACCACAGGCTACTCCGGCGGCTCCTACATTTACAGCTGCACAATCGCGGACAACTCAACACTTTACTATAACGAAAGCGTTAGCGGTAACAATGAAGATTCATCAACAGTATCAATCTCATCAATACTAAACGTCACAATTCTCGAACCCCTAAACATGACAAACGTAAACATAGGAGACACAATAGACCTGAAATCATACACAAAAGACCCGGCAAACCCCACAACGCCAGACACTGCAAACTGGTACAACACAACAACAAAACTCAACCCCACAAACCTGGACGAAAACCACACATGGACAATACCCGTCGGACACTCAATCGGACCCGAGACCATAAAGATAAACGTAACAAAAGCCTCCTATGCTCCTGACGAAGGCAACATAACCATATACATCTGGGGATGGTCAAACATCACATGGCACTTCCCGGATAGCGGCGACTATACAAAAGGAGTTCTATTGGACCTTACATGTTTCGCACAGGACGCAAACACCACTGCCTCACTCGAAAACTATACTGTGAACTTTTACCTTGAAAACGAGACAAATACATATCCCCTTGGAAACGCCCTCACAAATTCAACAGGGCATGCAACTTACGAACTTAACACAGGACTATATGCCCCCGGCATTTACTATCCAAAGTGCAACATAACAGATAATTCCACATTATACTACAACGCTTCATTCAACAACGACAACACAACAATAAACATAACCGAGCCAAGCGGCGCCCTCGAAGTATCCTTAATCATCCCCCCGGTACTCTCAACCACAGAAGTTTCACAATACAGGAACATCACAGTAAATGCAACAGTAAAATGCATAAACGGCCCCTGCGGCATAGTGAACGGCACCCTCCAGTACTCAAATGCAACAATAGGCCACACAACAATCCCTGAAATCTCAGGCACACCATTCCACATAAACGACGGCACCCAGAACCCCCGAACCTGCAATAACATGGACCAGAACGACGAATGCAACATCTCATGGATCATAAACGCAACAGGCCCCATCAACTCAGTATGGAACATATCTGTCCTCTTTGAAGGGACACAGTCAACAGACAACAGAACCCTAAACGCAACAATAGAAATAAAATACATGCTAATACTCACAGTAACTCCTGACTCAATAAGCACGTGGTACGCACGGCCCAACGATGGGGGCGCAAACTACAACTCACAATCAGCAACAAACTGGCTCGACCCGGGAACCAACAGCTCACAGGCATCAAGCGCAGTGACAGTATCCCTCTCAGAAGACTCCTCAGACGCAAACAGCGGAATCTGGCTCCTTGGAACAAACCTCACATCAATACAGCCATCAAGCTACCACATACCGGTATACAACCAATCAAGATGCTCAGGAAACCTCACAACCTACCCCACACCCAACTCAGCAAGCGCATGCCTCTCAGACCCCGCAAACGAGTTAAAAGAACACTACACACAACTCGAATCATACCTGAAATCAGGCGAATCAAAACAATTCGTCCTCTTCCTCGACATACCTTTCGGCATATCAGGTCAGGTCGGAGGCTACAACGGCACACTCTGGGTAAAAGTCAACGGGACAGCGTGATAAAATGAAAAAGAACAGAATCATCAATCTCAAAAAAAGGAAGAATAATCCATCAGAATCAGCAACCTTTAATCACCTGCTTATAGCTCTCTTTATGACGCTATTATTTGCCCCCTTGGCTTACGCAGACACCTCACTCGGAAGCACATTTACCACAAAAAATTTAAGATTGTCTCCTGGTCAGCAGGAAATAATCGAAGTCACATTCTTCAACACCGGCAGCACTGATATTGACTTGTATATAGAGCAAATAACCCCAATCGAAAAAACATCCACGATAAGCGACATAAAAGCATATATCACGCAAAAAAAGAACAGCATACTAGTCATTGATCCTTCCCTCACACTAAAAAGTGTACCTGCAACAAAAACACCCTCCAAAAACTCAGGCACCACATGGGTGGTACTCGGGAAAAAAGGAGACCTCTACGTCCCCGCAAAAAAAGTATACTTCCTGATAGAAGTCCCAAACAAAAAAACATACGCAAAAAACAAATACAACCTCCTATTCCGCGTTCGCACTCAAAACATAAACACGATACTGGACAGCACCACAGCATCCATCGGACAGGTCCGCGAGTTCCCGGTATCAGTCACCATCCAAAACATAGTACCTAATCCAACATACGCAGACAAAAATACAGGACCATCAAAAAAAACATACACCCCCCTAACAAAAACCACCCCTACTTTTGCTGACACAACGAATGATTTGCGAGAGTCGGACACGAATGACAATTACATAAACAACCATATACCACAAGACGACACAAGCCCGGACAACTCTGCCCAAAACGCAAAAAACCCGGACAACACATCAGCAGGCAACAACACCCCGGCACAGAACACAGACATAAAAGACCATATCACAGGTCTTGTAACAGGAAATGCTCCATCCGGCGAGGGCGCATATAACTATATGACAATAATAATAATACTTATAGGTACATTTGTCCTTTATCGCATAGTCAAGTCCGGCTAACATCGATATGGTATATCCTTATTGAAGGAATTAGCCTCCACAATCTCTTTTTGATATCTCAATATATTAGAATAAAATTATAATGAAATTGAGAAATATAATTCTATTATCCTAAAATTATATTATTATCTCAACATTACTTATTAGTGACATCGAAAGATATATATATGGGACGGTTTTAATATATCGATATAACACAAGAACTCATAAAAAAGGATTAAGGGAGATAAACATGAATGATACTAATACTGTTTTAGGAATGTTTCTGGCATTAGCTGTCATGTCTCTGCTTCTGGGTTCTACTTCTATGATGGATACTGCAAGTGGAGCCGAAGGTAATGACACAATTACAATCTCGATAAATATTTCAGAAAAAACAATGGTTGACATCAACCCAAGTACCCTTACATGGAACGCAAGCAACATATACCCTGGCAGTGTGGCAGATAGCACGAAAGAAGCAAATAACTACGGCAATATCTGGATAGAGAATATTGGCTCAACTAACATAACAAAAATCTGGTTCAACAACTCATACCCGTCCGATAGACCATTTGGTTCTGGTGACCCCGATGCTTATGATCCCGCAAATTTTGTGGTTCTAGCCAACACAAGCAGCAGTTCCCCTTACTTTATTAACAGGGTGGAATACCGGGAAAATGACAGCATGTATATCTCAATACCAGGCACTGCCAGTGCATCTGCGCCAGAGGACATGTTTGGAAGGTTCAGGAACAACAGTTACGAATATTTCTTTATAGTAGAAGGAACAAACGGAAACAACTGTACAGAAGGTACATTGCGTTACAGTACAGACCCGCACACAAAAGACAGTACTGGAGATACAAACCTGACCGATAATACAGGTTATGTACTGCAGGCCTCAGGGGAGTGGAGCATAACCAACGTCACTTTTGGCAGCGAAACTTACTGCTTTGCTGTCCATTACGATTGCTCAAAAGCCATGTTCCACAAATGGAATGCAGATGCACCTGGGGCTGGAACAGGACTCTGTAGTAACGTTCCCAGCCATTTCCTTAGCTCAAACTTGGTTCCCGGCGATTTGGAAAAAGCATGGGTTAAAGCTTACATTCCTTACGGGGTGCCATACTGGGGCACTCTCGGTGGTTCATCAGGTGGGACATTGACAGTATTTGTGGATGTGAGTTAAGCATGATGAAAATTCAAACGCGCGATAGAGGAGATAAAATGGCGAAAAGAGAAAACGTGCCAGTCAGTGTAATAATCCAAAAGATACTTGGGGAATCAAAAAAGCCGAACTCGACTTATGAAATTGCCAAAAAGGCAAATCTTTCATGGTCAACAGTGAACATCCATTCCTACAAGCTCAAAGACCAGGGAATAATCGATTGTAAACTGGAGGTAGCTGAAGTTGGCTCCGGAAAGAAAATGTTATGGTTCCTGAAAAAAGGGGGTAATTAATATGGAAAGAAAAATAAATTATACAAAAGGACAAATAAAATTTTACAGCATATTATTTTTTACAGTCTTTTTGATAACTATGCTATCAAGTACAGGAGAAAGAGCAGATGCAGCCACCAACGAAACAGGAAACGCAACAGTAAGTCTAACCATTGGCTCAAAAACAATGATTGATATTACACCGTCAGTGCTGGACTATGGTACACAAGATCCAGGCAGTGCGATAGAGAACTATACATACAATAGTCAAAATCTCAGCCAGATACAAATAGAAAATATCGGCTCAACTAACCTGACAGACGTATGGTTCAACACAACACGACCGGGATCAAGGCCGTTTGGTACAGGTGTCGTAACAAATTATGACGCAGCAAATTTTTTGGCAATTAAAAACAGCACCATGGGAGTATCAGAATTTGCATTTGTTGACAGATTGGAATTCAATCACACTAAAGACATAGTCTATTTGACACTTCCAACAAACTATAAGAGACAAGGAAGATTACATGTCGGTCCAAATGAATATTTCTGGGCAACAGCATCCAATGGAAACTATTGCAACGGGAGCGGTTCAGGTAAACTACATATAGGTACAACAGCGCACACCCAGGACAGCACAGGCGACATTGATCTGTCAGACGGTGGCGAACACTCCATACTTTCATCCGGAGACAGCAGCTGGGGGCTGGTACAGGAATTCACAGTAGGCAGTGCATCCTACTGTGCTGCTGTTAGTGCAGATTGCAGTCAGGTAAGGTTCTACAGGTGGAATGCAGATGCTCCGGGTGCAGGTACATGTACACTGGATGAACGATACCAAACTACGGACCTATATCCTGGAGCCTCATTTGCCGTTGACGTAAAGTTATATGTCCCCTATGGTGTACCTGTAGGTGCTGTAACCAACGGAACTTTGACTGTTATAGCAACTGCAGTATAAGATAAAATGGAGGGTTATACTAAATCACTTCAAATTTTAGACACAAAGTGATTTACGTATATGGAAAAAACCGCAGTATTGTTTAATATTTGCGGTTTTTTACTATATATGTTTATACTCTCTTCCCTATTGACCCTGCCCTCCCTGGCAGGGTCACATTTTATTTTTTTATCATGCTCTCTTCCCTTTGACCCTGTTTCCCTAACAGGGTCATTTTCTTTTTTTAATCGTATAGTCAATCGTCAAAATATAGACCTGACTGATTTCACCTTCATCAATATCGATTGACTTTGACCATAGTTCACGCCGTTACTGTATTGACAAATATGACCAAAAAAACAATAGGCGTTAACTATATGGCAAAGACATACAGTCTAAAAAGTTATGTCTTTGACTATATATATCAAATATTTTAAAGAAAGCTTATATTCCAGAACCACCATAATTTATTTGGACTTATGAAGAAAGTGATTCAAAATGCAGATAAGCTACACCTATGAGAATGTCAATCTACTGATAGTTTTGATCGGATTAATCATCATCATCCACATTATTACATTAAGAAAAATAGAAAAAAGAACAATAAAATTTGCAAACTATGAGACCTTAAAAAAAGTCATCGGCTACGAGATCCTTCATAAAAACTACCTGCCCCTAATTCTCCGCCTTCTGGCAATGTTCTTGATAATCGTCGGCATATCCAACCTGACACTCACCATTATAAATCCCGTTTCAGATACTGACTATGTATTTGCAATAGACACCTCCTCAAGCATGCTGACATCAGACAACGGAACCTTTGAGCCAAGCAGGCTGGAAGCTGCAAAAGACTCTGCAATTAACCTGTTAAACAAAGTCCCTGGAAACACGAACATAGGAATCGTAACATTTGCAGGCAAATCACATGTAAAATCAGAACCAACCAATGACCACAAAGAACTAAAACAAATACTGCACAAAATCACATTTGACCCGGAAGCAGGCACATCTATTGGAAACGCCCTGATAACTTCATCAGGACTATTGACAAACACATCAAAGAAAAGGGTAATAACATTAATAACCGACGGTCGCAATAACAGGGGAGTAGATATTGAAGAATCCCTGAAATACGTTATTACAAACAACATCACAGTTTACACGATCGGCGTTGGTCTGAGAAACGGCACCACAGCCACCATTTCAGACACCGAACTGCTGCATAACCTAAGAAAAACAAACGCAACAGCAGCAGAATTTCAGGAACTGAACATAACCGAACTAAAAAACATTGCAAACCAGACCCAGGGAAACTATTTTTTCGTAACGAACAAAGAAGAGCTGAATGCCGCTTTTGAAAGTGCCGTTCTGGACAAAGACACAACAAAAATGCCTCTTGTAAAATACGTACTCCTCATCGCTGCACTCCTGCTCCTGCTCGAATGGAGCCTTGGAGCAACCAAATACAAAACAATCCCATAGCCCTGCAAGTTGATTATCATGAATACAAGAGACACCAAAGACAAAGAGATTCGGCAAAGCAAACTGTACATTCATCCTGAAATTAGAAATCTGATGCAGGAAATAGACGTTAACGTCAGGAGATTGGTAGATGAAGTCAGGTTCATACTGAAATACAAGATAATATTTCGAGGTCGCGGGCTGGAATTCGAAGGCCTGAGAGAATACACCACAAGCGACGATTCCTCGATGATAGACTGGAAAATATCAAGAAGAGTGTCCTCATCAAAAAAACTCGACAAGCTCTATGTCCGGGTCTACGAGGAAGAGCGCGACCTGAACATATTTGTCCTCATCGATACATCAGAAACAATGCTCTTCGGCACGCAGGACAAGTTAAAAACCGAATATGCCTCAGTTATTGCAGGGACCCTGGTATATACTGCAATTGAAGTAGGTGACAAAGCAGGAATCGCCATGTTCAGTGACAATGTGCACAAGCTCATACTGCCCTCAAAATCCAGTGACCAGTACTATCGGGTTTTAAGAGAACTTAGCAACCCGAAAAATTATGGAGGCAAATGCAGCCTCTACTCTGCCTTAAAAACAGCTACATCCGCTCTGGACTCAAGAAGCATGTTATTCATTGTTTCAGACTTTATCAGTGTCGGCGACGATTGGGAAGACCTGCTCAAAGCCGCGTCATCAAAATTCGAAGGTGTCCTCGGCATAATGGTAAGAGACATAAGAGACAGCTTCATCCCCGATGATCTTGGAAACTTCAGGATGTCGGACCCCATCTCAAAATCCGCTACATGCGTAGACCTTGACAAAATCCGCGAAAAATACAGGATCGAAACTGAAAAGCAGGAAAAGAACATAGAAAGAATATTCACAAAAACCCACGCCGGCTTTATAAAATGCTACACACACGACCCATTCATAAACCCGCTCGTAAAATGGTTCAACCTCTGGGGTATGGGCCGTTAATCTTCCGGCATTTACAGAACCGCCACACTCTTAAGAATTTCATCAATGATTGTATCTGTCTCCAGTTCCACTGCCTTTCCTTCATAATTCAGGATAATCCTGTGCCTAAGCACATTATGCGCAACCTCCCTGACGTCCTCCGGCAGCACATATGCCCTGTTCTCAAGAAATGCGTGTGCTTTCGCTGTAATAAAAAGAGCAATAGAAGCTCTCGGCGATGCACCCCAGTCAATATACTTGCCATACTCCAGCCCATACTCCTCAGGATGCCTCGTAGCATTTATCAGCTCAACAATATAATGCTTAATTTCCGGCGCAAGATAAATCTCCCTGACAACAGACTGCATATCAAATACATCCTGCGGAACAATGACATCCTGTATATCATAACTCTCAAACTCATTAATCATGGTATTCTGGTCTACAATTCTCCTCTCATCTTCTTTCTTCGGATACCCGACAGCAATCTTGAACAGGAATCTGTCAATTTGCGCTTCCGGCAGCGGATAAACCCCCAACTGCTCAAGAGGGTTCTGTGTAGCCATCACAAAAAACGGGGACGGTAGCTGGAAAGTATCCTTTCCGATAGTAACTATCTTCTCCTGCATCACGGACAGCATCGCACTCTGCACCTTTGGCGGCGCCCTGTTAATCTCATCCGCGAGAATAAAATTAGCAAAAATCGGACCCTTCATAGTATAAAAACCCTTTTCAGGGTCATATGCTGAAATGCCGAGAATATCCGCAGGCAGCAAATCCGGGGTAAACTGGATTCTCTGGAACTTTGTCTCCCTGACAGTTTTTGCAATAGTCATAATAAGCAGAGTCTTGGCAAGCCCCGGCGCACCCTCAAGCAAAATATTCCCATTACAGAGCATACACGTAAGCACACTGTTGATTACCTCCTTCTGCCCGATAACTGCCTTACCTGTTTCATTATATATACTCTCAATTTTATCATGATACCCGGCAATTCTGTCAGACATTATCTCTAATTCACGCTTGTTTATATAGCTCACCTTCAAACTCAATCAATCTATACCTAATTATTTATATATCCTCTTACTTATAAAATTAATATCAAAGAAGTATACTCAAGGCATGAAATAAATGACCCAATTTCAACATACTAAATCACCTGAAATCTGAAATTTTAGCCAAAAGGTGATTTATGTATGTGGGAAAAACCACTCTCTTCGTGGTTTTTCACTACAAAAAACCAATTTGCCTTGATGTATCCGGACCAGTCAAAGATTGGCTGGATGCTAAAATTGCATAGCAATTTTAAGCATATGGCAAGGCACTGCACTCAATTTATTCGTGCCTTGACTATATTTAATTTGATTAATGACCTATAGGCATCAACGGATACTGGCATGTGATCTTTTATGGCAATGGCTCAAACAAAGCAACAAACGATTACTGATAAAGACATTAGAAATAAGAATGTTGTGTCAGAAAAAAACCGCCATCTGGTCCATTCTGTAAACAGAAAAACAAAAGAAAAACTCAAACCAAATGCAGGCAAACGACAAACAACAGCCCCCGCAGAAAATACAAAACACGTCTTGCATGGCAGGCAAAAGCCACCGCATCATGAGACATCAAAACCGCACCCATCACCCGTGCCTGAAAATAAGGCTGCAACAGCAGGCAGATACGACAGCCCGCAAACAGAACACAAGCAAAAATCAACAACCGACGCATTAAAGCTAAGCGTTATTTCAAAATCAATCTATGGGCAGGTTAAAAGCAAGCTCGGAAGCAAGCCACAGCTGGAAGAGCCGCAAAAAGCAAAAACAGAACCTTTTTCAGCAGAGCAGGCACAAGGCCCGGATGCGGAGCCAAAAGAAGAACAGCGCACGAATCATGAAGACAAAAAAAACCTTAAGCATCATCTGGAAAAAATCGAAACCGACCTCCATACAATGAACAGGACATTAAAACCAAATCCTCTTTTCAAAGACCTGCACGAGCAGATAAGAGAATCAGAAGCATCACCGGCAGATACAGAAGCAATTGAAGAATCAGCAAACAGTTCAAAAGCAGTAAAAGAACTAAGAAAAAAAGAAGAATCATTTTCAGGCGACATAAAAGCTCTGGACAAAATCTACAAGGACGACATTATAAGTCTGGAATCATATGAAGAGAACAAGAAAAAGATAGAAAAAAAAATAGTAGAGATAGAGGACATAATTCTCAGAACTCTTGAAAAAGAAGAGCTGGATCATCTGAAGGATAAGCTGGAAGACGAAATAAGGGCATCTTTAACCACTGGCTCTTTCAGCGCCGAGCACAGAAAATACCGCGAAGACATAGATGCCTTGGCAAGGATGTATGATCTTGGCATGATGCCTGAAGAAGACTATCTGAAAAAAAAAGAAGAGTTAAACGCCCGGCTGAACAAAGCCGATACTATCGTCTCAAAAATAGATGCTGTCTTCGAGGAATACAAAAAAGAACTCATAGCAAAAATAGCAGAAGACGAATCCAAAATCAGGGAACAAATCAAATTCAACAAAGAAGAATCATCACCGCACCACCTGCAACTGGGAGAAGAACTAACATCTCCCCTCTCACCGCAGGAAAAGCCGCAGGGTATAATCAGAAAAATAAAACAATTTCTGGGAATCACACCAGAAACAGACAATCTCACTAGTGACCCGATAATAAATGAGATGAAAGTAATCAGAAGAACGCAGTCACCAAGAGATGCGCTCATAAAATGCACATTCATCCTGAAAGGGCTGGTTGAAAAAGAGATAGACATCAAAGAAGAGCAGACCTATAATGAACTAATGGTAAAACTGGCAACATCCTCAATAGAAACCGGGACACGGGCATCACTGATACAGTTATTTGAAAAAGTAAGCACTGGGGAGTACAAGGATTCCATGAAAAAAGATGAAACCCCGAAACTGCTTGATGAGGCAGAGAGGCTGGCTAAGCTGGTTGGAAGAGCAGAAGAAAAACAAGAAGAAAAGAAACAAATAGGAGATCCCATCTCCAAAAAGGAGTCAGGACTTTTAGGGAAAATAGACAAGCTCTTCGGTGTATAACATGGATAATTACTTAGCATTCATAACAATCATTTTCTTATTATTGTTTACACTGGTTCTCAGGCAGAAAATGAAAATAGATTTAAAAAAACAATATTTTGAAGCAGAAAAGAGCATCCTGAAAGATAGACAATCAATAAAGGCG
Organism: Candidatus Nanohalarchaeota archaeon; assembly: GCA_030594795.1. Classification (GTDB taxonomy): domain Archaea; phylum EX4484-52; class EX4484-52; order EX4484-52; family B79-G9; genus B79-G9. The sequence continues at coordinate 19,374 of JAUVEK010000003.1, forward strand.
AGAAGGGCAAAAATTAAAGATATGGTATGTAATCATGTGGCAAAATAAGCGAAAACAAAAAAACGCTGCCCGGGAACCAAAAGCAATGGAACGCCGCATAACACATGAACACCACTATAACGCCTACATGATTGCTGGACTGCTATCATTTCCTATTGTCGCTTTTATAATATCTCCCTTTTTTCACGAACTATTTCATATATTTGTCCTGAAATACTACAACTGCCCGTATTGGGCAGATTTTCATTCCTCTCTCACAGGCGGCTTATACGCCACAGTATATCCCAACTGTAGCATGAGCAGCATTCAGCTGACAATACTGTATTTAGCCGGTATTGCAGGCACATTAGCTATCGGATTTTTGCTCCTCACACTTGACTGGTACCTGACAAAAAGAGACTATCTCGAATACTCAATATTCACAAGCTTCATAGCAATGGGCTTTCTATTCTCACCAGTAATATACTTTTTCTCAGAAGAGGGAGATTTGATAAATGCACTCAATGTTTTAAACATCTCTCATCCATCTTATTTTCTCCCTTTACTCGGGATCATAATAATGCTGTCCTCACTAATCTATTTCTGGTTAAATTTAAAGTACACCTCCGAGCAGGAATTGCTTGAAGAAGAAAAAGAAGAGCTTGACAGGTTTGGAGCAAGAAAAACTCAGGAAAGCGAATATAAAAAATACATGCCAAAATCCAATAAAGACTAAATAATCTCAATCACTCCAAAATACCACAGGAAAACATACACAAGGATAATCAGTTCGCCGACGAGCAGCATATGGAGTATCATTTTGGGCTTGTTAGAACTCGGGACCTCGCCTCTTCTTGTTTTTCTCTTTCTGATAGTTGCATAAACCACAAAAAGTATGGTCCAGAGTAAAGCCAGCCACGGAGTAATACGTTTCGCAAGCGGGATAAGCGGCGGCTTTGCCTTAATAATTATTTTGACCGGCGCAAAAGCATAGGCATTTTCCCTGGAATAAACAATAAGATTAGCCCGGCACACCTTTGGCCCTTCCTTTGTTGTCGCCTTAAAATCAATTGACTTGGTTTCACTTATATTCAGAACATATTCTCCTGCCTGCCAGTCGCCTAGGCACTGCTCTGCATTTTCTATCCTCGCAGAAACATTATGAAGCACTTTTTCCCCAATATTTTCTACAAGAATCGGTATCGTAATATTCGAAAGTTCTTCAACCTCGATAATCTCCGGTGTCTCAACAATCCTTATTTTCGGATAATCTATCCAGCGCAAAACCTCAATCCATATATATGCAATATCCGCAGTTTCACTGCGTACAATTGCCCTGATAGGGATTGCATAAATTCCAGGCGTAGCATCGACAGGCGGAGTAATAAACATGGTTCTGTTAACATATCGAGAAACATTCAAAAAATCAATCAGGGTTTGTGAGTAGTTCCACCCGGGCAAAAGAACTGGCTCAATGCTTATATTTTCAACATAAGTCTCTCCAATATTCTCTACTTTGTATATTGTCGGAATCATCTGCCCCTGAAATGCTTTATATGTGCTGTTTAGCGGCGTTAGTACAATTTCAATTTTAGGTGTTGGTTCCGGCTCCGGCACTGGTTTCGGTAGTGGCTCAGGGGTAGGGGTTGGCGTGGGTGTAGGTGTTGGATCCGGTTCCGGCACCTCCTCCTCTATCGCTGCCCTCGATAAAGCAAACAAACCAGGTACATAATTCTCATCCATATCTCTGCCCGCATTCGAATCATTTGAATACACAGGCAGTAAAAAATCACTTTGTATCGGGGTAGTTGCAGTAAAACTGAACACAGACACCTCCATATTAGAAACATCTGAAGAACCATTGCATATAACCCATTTATCAGTATTATTAAAACTGCAGCTGCAGCTTGGTCCGGAAACATGCGCACAGGACGTAACATTCCACAAAAGAGGCAAAGTTATCTTGGCATGCCACGGCCCTTTAACCACATCGCCGCCGGAAAGCGAAATTGCCTTAACATAAAAAGTTACTTCACTATCCACTTCAAAATCCCTCTGTTCATTTGAAGCATCTATATCAACATCCAACCCATAATTAAAAGACGACTTATTAGCCAGGTATAATATATTCGACAAAGGAGGGTTGTAAACCTCATGATCTTCTTTTGCAGTACGTGATTCGTTTGCCACGCCATAATAATAGTCTGCACTCGCAGCAAAATTATACCGGTTCGATTGTGCCAGATCATAAAATGACGCATTATTTGTTGGCACTATCTCATATTCAAGTATAGCATATTCCCGTGGTTTAAGTTCCCCGTTTAAGTGAAAATATACATAAGACGCTGCGTTGGGATCTATTTGTGACAAATTATCCACAACCGTATAGCACGAATAACTCATCGAATTATTCACGCACCTGTACGCAAGGGGGCTGCAATTGCCTCCGCCGCACACGCGGGTTGCCAGATCACTCAACACCAGAGAATCAGCAGTTTCAGTACCCCTGTTATATACAATCAACTTTACGCTAGTATATGTGCACGAGCCATCCCATGTATTGTTCGAATTACAGTTCACAGTATCCTGATTAATCTGCGGCGGCATCTCCCTTATAATAACTACAGGAGAGATTTTATGCTCCCCTGTTTCCTGAACAATTTCAAAATGCCTAAAGATGCTTATTACTCCACTGCACTCAAAAGTTTCGTCCTCCACAGTTGTATTTGTAAAGTAAAATGCCGAAGTATTCGCAGTATAATTTCCAAGCGGAAGCCCGCTGGTGTAGAAAATAGAAAAGAAAGCGTCGTCATGGAGCGGTTCAACATATTCCATATCACCCTGCCAGTACCTGATAATATTTGGCGGTATAATAACCAGGGTAGATTCGTTTATCATTCCATATTCATCTATCACATCTTTCTCTATAGTTATATTTGTAGTTTCGTTTATGCCCAGATTCCCGCAGTTCTCAAAGAGGCTCAATATAACCATTGTCTGGTTCTGGATAACCCTTTCCGGGATATAAAAAAACGAAAACATTCCGCAGCATGAAGGAGATATCTTCACACTGATAGTAGCATTATCCCAAAAAAGTTCATTGCTTATAAATGTGCGATATTCAGAAGTGCTCACAAATCCTTCAGTATCATTAGCCCATACCTGATAATAGAACATCCCCTTTGTATTCAGCGGTGTCATATAATTCGCAACGAAAATATCTGCCGAAATATTAATCATCTCAATACTTTCGACCACAGGCGAAACAATATTCAAAAGCACAGTGTCAAGATCATCTCGTGCATCAGTGACATTTGCAGTAAAATAGACAGTATTTCCCGGCAGCACAATACCCGGAACATGCGAAACACTGTTAATCTCCGGAGGATACCCCTCAGACTCGAAAGTATAATACGAAGAATATGAAAAGGCACCGGATGTATCATTTGCAAATATCGTGTAATTATACGTACTGACATTTTCAGGATCATAACTAGCTTCAAAAACATAACCCGCATCAAGTGCAGATACATTTGTCATACTAATATTTACAAGAACCGGTGCAATAATTTCAAGAATCACGCTATCAAGGGAATGGTTCCAGTAGTAAATGTCTGCCCTGATTGTTACGCTGCCCGCATCGTACTTGATAGGGTGCGGAGAATCACTGACAGATTTGATAAATGGAAAATAAGCAGAATCAAAGGTGTATATCCCGGACTCCCTCGTAGCAGCAGCATCTTCTTCTGCCCTGATGCGATAACTGTATTCACCGGTCTGGTTAGGATTATACGCAACAGTATACTGTTTTTCATCACCGGAAATATCCCTGACATAATTCATAGGCACCTCTTCTGATACAGGATATTCTATCACCAGTGTAGTGACATTCCCTCCGCTGCCCATTGCAGTATACTTGACAGTTGCATTAATTGTTATATTTGCGCCATCAACATTCACAGGATCCGGTGCATCAACGATAGTTTTGATATCATCCACTGCATACGACCACATACTAATAAGAAACAGAACTACAAGCATGGAAACGACAATGAAAACCAGATTCTTCCAACATTTCTCCAAACGCATCACTAATACACCTTGATTTTTAACAAGCGATAAATGAATAAAGCTCCAATAAAAACTATTATAACAGTAGCGATGTTCACAGGACCTGTTGAGGGTATCTTCGAAGCAAGACCCGTAGGGTTGCCAGTTTCTTCAACATTCTCTCCGGCAGTTTCATCTGTTTCTCCTGTATTATCACCTTCTTCACCTGTATCTGTCCGCTTCTCATCACCGGCATCATCACGGGAGACCTCACTCCCGCTTTGATCAGGGCCCGTACTTGCATGGTCACTGCCCCCAAGCCCTATCATGTCCCATAATTTACCAAAAAAAGAACTGGAACTGAGCCTGCTTCCTCCCGGAGAATCCGGGTCATTCGGATCTGTTCCTCTCTTAATTTCATCCCCGTCAGTTATTCCATCCCCGTCCGTGTCTCTCTTATATGGATTCGTATTATAGATATCAAGTTCATCACTATCTGTCAGTCCGTCATTATCAGAGTCAATTGTATCAGGTACAAGTTCAACCTTTTCTGCGCCATTATATATCGTAATCAGGTATTCTCTCTGCTGGACCACCTTTTGTATCGATGTCGTATTCTGTGCACCTGAAGAATCAGAAGCATCAAGTGTGGTAGCCACCACCTTCAACCTGTAAGGATTCGCATGAATATTGCCCCCGGGTATCCGGACAAATAAATAAGCACTCTTAACCTCAGCATAACTAGTGCCGCCATCTAGGGCAATCCATTCTCTATTTGGAGAAGAATCAGGATTCATGGTCATTGGAGGTAAAGTAATATAAAGCGTATTCCTCAATGTAGATGGGTAAGGTTCATTCATCATATATACTCTATCACCCGATTCTTGCAGATCATATCTGGTCCCGTCACTAAGCAGTTCATAACTCACTCTTAAATTAAGGTTTTCATCTCCTGTATTGAAAAATGAATACTTTAATTGAACATCGCCCCCTAAAGAAGAATAAACAGTGCTCTTGCTATCTGATACACTTCCAAGACTAATCATTGCTTCACCATGCGAAGGTAAAATAAAAAAAATGACCGCAATAAGAGCAACTACCTTTCTCATAAGTTCACACTCCTCACTCTAAAAAGATATTTAATTATTCATATTAATAAGCATGATGTCACCAGGATAGGTGCTGTTGTATCAGTCACGACCCCAGGGTCTATTGATAGCGTTTAGCGATTTGAATAGAATATTAAAAACAACAGCACTCAATACAATTCTCAAGAGTTATACAACACCGGTATCAGGATATCTGAACACAAAAAGATTGAGTCACTCCGGATCAATCAGCAAACGTCGAACAAAATCCAGAAACTTAAGCAACATATATAAATTAGATATGCAGTAATATACCCTATACAAATCGAGACATGATACTATGCGCAAAACAAAAATCGTATGCACAATAGGCCCAAGGACCGAATCATTTGAGGCACTAAAAAAACTTGCAAAAGCAGGCATGAACGTGGCTCGCCTCAACTTCTCCCACGGCAGCCACGAAGAGCAGGGAAACAAGATAAAAAACATAAAAGAGCTAAACAAGCACCTGAAAAACCCAATAGCAATACTCCTTGACACAAGAGGCCCGGAAATAAGGACAGGCATTCTGAAAAAAGACATACCTCTAAAAAGAGGCGACACATTCACGTTCACAGTAAAAGACACAACAGACGAGGAAATGGGAACGACACTAAGCTACAGGCATATAATCAGTGACATAAAAGAAGGCGACATGATATACGTTGATGATGGCATGCTTGAATTCAGGGTTAAAAAAATAACCGGCCATAAAATAATCTGCAAAGTAAAAAACAACGGCATCCTAAGTTCGAGAAAAGGTGTCAACATTCCATGTATAGAACTTGATTTGCCTTCCCTGTCAGAAAAAGACATAGAAGACATCAACTTTGGCATATTTCACGACATAGACTACATAGCTGTCTCATTCGTAAAACGCAAAAATGACATTCTAAAGCTAAAAAAATTCCTAAAACAAAAAGGCGCGTCCCCCAGGATAATCGCAAAAATCGAGCACATAAAAGCAGTTCAGGAATTCGAAGACATAATGGATGTATCAGACGGGATAATGCTTGCCCGTGGGGACCTTGGCATCCAGATGCCATTTGAAGAGCTCCCTATGATCCAGAAAGAGATAATCAAAAAATGCAATACAGCAGGAAAGCCCGTAATAGTCGCCACCCACATGCTGAACTCAATGGTCGAAAACCCCAAGCCCACCCGCGCAGAAGTATCCGATGTCGCAAACGCCATATTTTCAGGCACAGACGCAGTCATGCTCTCCCAAGAGACAGCAAAAGGCGATTATCCAATAGAATCAGTAAAAGTCATGGACAAAATATGCCGCGCAGTTGAAAATAAGATGGAATCGAAAATAAGCACAAAAATCTCAAAAAAAAGCGCAACAGACATAGTAGGCCAGGCAGTTGCACTCATCTCAGAAAACATAAAAGCAGACGCTATCCTGACATTCACCCAGACCGGCAGAACCGCATGCTCACTCTCCAAATACCGCGTAAAATCCCCGATATTCGCCATGACACCTGAAGAGAAAATCCTGAGAACAAGCGCTCTGGTATGGGGCGTATTTGCGCACAAGATTCATAACGGCTACAAATCAACAGACGTGATGATAAATGACGGCATAAATCTGCTGAAAGAAAAGCATGCACTCAAATCAGGCGACACAGTCATAATAACAGCAGGAGCCCCGATAGGCATAAGCGGCACAACAAACCTTGCAGAAGTAAGAAAAGTCCACTGAATTTATTGATTAGCAGTCGGGAACACTAATTTCGTCAGAAATCATATAATCATCGGATGCACTACATCCTTATTTAGCTTATCACTGCCGGAAATAAAACTCATTTAACCGAAATCCACACTTTCCTTTTTCTCGGCCCGTCAAACTCACAGAAATATATCCCCTGCCACCCCCCAAGCGCAACCTTCCCACCTGCCACAGGCAAAGTAACAGAACATCCGACAAGCGACGACTTGATATGCGCAGCCGAATTCCCCTCAGCATGCCTGAACCTGAAATCATTCTTCACAATAGAATTCATCCCAAGCAAAATATCGCGCTTCACATCAGGGTCAGCATTTTCATTAACAGTAACACCTGCCGTTGTATGCGGCACAGACACAGTGCAGATGCCATAATCAACACCCCACTTTGCAACAACCTCAGACACAGCACCAGTAATATCCACAAACTCTTCCTTCTTCTTGGTCTCAATATTCAGTTCATGCATAGTACCACTCATCAAATGATTATTAACCTAAACTATCCATACATTCTAAACATCGCCAAAAATATTAATCTATTTGCCCAATTACTGAACATGTCATTCTCAAAAAAAGTTCTGGAACTCACAAAACAAATACCAAAAGGCAAAATAACAACCTACCGGCAGCTGGCAGCTGCCGCAGGCAACGAAAAAGCCAGCCGCGCAGCAGGAAGCGCCCTCAACAAAAACAGCCAGCCAGTAACCATCCCCTGCCACCGCGTAATAAAAAGCACAGGCGAGGCAGGCGGCTACTCAGGAGGAACAGAAAAAAAGATAGCGCTCCTGAAAAAAGAAGG
>JAUVEK010000031.1 GCA_030594795.1 Candidatus Nanohalarchaeota archaeon
CAAACATCGTAGTCGGTGGCATATTCTCAAGCATCCTCATAACCTCAATACTGATATTTTTGATAGACAAAAACAAATTCACTTCAATCAGCAGCATAATCTACAAAAAACTTGGGCTTCACAAAAACAAAGCACCACAGCGCAACCACGAAGAAGATAAAGAAGAAGAAGAAACTCACAAGGAAAACTCATTCGCTGAAGACATAAAGATAATCTCAAAAGCAGTTTAGCTTGCTCTCTCTTAAGGAGATGAAAAAAATGGAAAAAACGAAACCAGCGTTATTTGTATTAGGAATTTTAGCGGCATTAACAGGGGCTTTCTTAATGTGGAATGGCAGTATTTTGGGAGAAAATACAACAGGAATTGCAACTATAGTGGGCATTATCGGAATAGGCTTAATAGCCACATCCAAGTTCCGATTGCTGAAATAGAACTCTATATGTTTCAAATCTTAAAGCAATTCAACATCATGGGCCAACCAAAACCTGCGCCTAACTCTCTCTTTATCCACACCAAAAGATATTTAATACTATTCACAATACAATTTATCAGAAAACAGTAACAACACAGAAATATGTAAACAGACCATCAGGTGATAAACCATGTTACATGATCAGGATGAAAAAACAATTTGCGAAAAGATTGAAGGTTTGATGGGAAACTATGACGAAATAAACAAAGCATTAGGTTATAACCACGACACATGGACAAGTCAAAACTATAAGCCGATAGACCACATCACTGGAATTGAATCCACTCTTGAAATCAGTATGATGTATCACTGCTCTCGCTTTGACATCGCAGTTATCGACGCAGACGACCATCCAGGCAAAGTAGTCTACGCCAGAGAAAAATACCCCACAATAACCTAATAACTCAAATCACAAACCCCAAAACCACCCCCAAACAATCAAAACATTTATAAACTTAATCACACTAAAAAGTATATTCGCAAACTCAATCAAAATAGAGTTATTCATGGATATTTAGAGGGATCGATTAATATTCTCTATTCATTCAACAGCCGTTGACAAAAAAACGGCATCAGGAGTAGTAAGCATGTGTGGGTCAAACAATTCTAACAACATCAGACAAAACAACCATCCAAACATAGATACACTTATAAAATTATCATTCAAATAGAGTAGTTCCAATTTTCAAACAAACACAAGAGTGGGCCCGTAGCTCAGTCTGGCTAGAGCACCGGGCTCTTAATCGACGAGGGTGAAGCTTTTAACCAGACGGTTAATGCACCGGAATCTGAAAAGATACCCGGGTGTCGCGGGTTCAAAACGAACAACCCGAAAAGGCAAAGTCCGTGAAAATCCCGTCGGGCCCACCAAAAAACCTTGGTGAAACACACTATGAGCGAAAAAGACATACTATCCCACGAACTGGTATCAGAGCACAAAATTCTAACAAAAAACGAATCACAAAAAATTCTAAGCCAACTCAACGTAAAACCCGATCGCCTCCCAAAAATGCGGGACACCGACCCCGTTGTCGAGATAATAGGCGCAAAAGTCGGCGACATAGTCGAAATAACAAGAGACAGCCCCACAGCAGGAAAAACAAAATACTATCGGGTAGTAATCCCTGAATAAACGTGTTGTATATGGACATCGCAAAAAGCTTTATAGACGAATACTCAAAAAACAATGGCTTAATAGCCCACCAGATCGAGTCATACAACGACTTCATAGAAAGAAGACTCCAGAAAACCGTAAACGAAATAAGCAAAATAACAATCGAGCTCCCTACAGGAGAAGAACTCATAATTAAACTGGGAAAAGTATCCATAGAAAGAGCGCAAGTAAACGAAGCAGACGGCTCAGTAAGAATGATACTGCCCCACGAGGCGCGCCTGAGAAACCTCACATACTCAACCCCTATCTTCGTGGAAATGACACCCGTATTCGAAGAAAGAGAACATGAAACAGAAACCGTAGAAATCGGCGAAATACCAATCATGGTAAAATCCGTCATGTGCCCCTTATCAAGAATGACAAGAGAAGAACTAATCGAAGCAAGCGAGGACCCCGACGACCTTGGCGGATACTTCATAGTAAACGGGACAGAAAGGGTACTAGTACTGTCAGAAGAAATCGCTCCCAACAAACTCATTCTGCAAAAAAAAGGCGAAGAAATAACAGCAAGAATAAACTGCGAAAAAAGCGGCTACGTCCAGCGCCACGTATTCGAAAGATGCCCCGAAGGCATCATAACAGCAAAATTCGCAAACCTCGTAAAAACACCAATACCAATAATCGTACTAATGAAAGCACTCGGCCTTGAAACAGACAAAGAAGTCATAGAAGCAATAGGAACAAAAGAAGAAGACATCGAAGACGTATACATCAACATCTACGACACCCAGATTGCAAACAAAGAAGAGGCTCTTGACTACATAGGCAAAAAAATGAAAGTGCGCCAGAAAGAACAAAGAGAAGAGCGCGCAACCCAACTCCTGAACAACTACCTTCTGGCACACCTCGGAAACGAGCCAAAAGACACAATAAAGAAAGCAAAATTCCTCGGCATCGTCATGCGCAAACTAATATTACTCCACAAAGGCAAAATCAAAGAAGAAGACATAGACCACTACTCAAACAAAAGACTCAAAATGTCTGGAGACCTCCTCGAAATACTGTTCAGGTCAATCATCATGGGCCGCTGGGGCTTAATTGCACGCCTCCAGTACAACTACCAAAAAATGATGAAAAGAGGCAGAAAACTACTAAAACTCCAGAGCGTAGTAGTCTCCGACGTCCTCACAAAACAGATCATGAGAGCAATGGCAACAGGCAACTGGGTAGGTGGAAAAACAGGCGTATGCCAGCGCCTCGAGCGCTCAAACTTCGTAAGAACCACAAGCCACCTAAGAAGCGTCATATCACCATTATCATCCACGCAGGAACACTTTGAAGCAAGAGAGTTGCACTCAACACAATGGGGCCGCCTATGTGCAGTAAGAACACCAGAAGGCCAGAGCATCGGCTTAAGAAACTTCCTCGCACTGGGAGCACAGGTAACAATACCTCCAAAGGAAGCTGACGTGACAAAAGTCCTCTCCACCCTGAAAAGCCTCAAAATAGAAACAGAACAGACAAAATAATCAAAAAAGCGGAACACTATGACAGAAATTTATCTTGACGGAATATACACTGGAAAATGCGACAACGCAGAAGAACTCGTCCAGTCACTTAAAGAAAAAAGAAGAAACAATGTACTGCCCGCGCAAATGAACATCGCGTACCACGAAGACAAGAACGAGATACAGTTGAACCTTGACGGTGGCCGCGTAAGGCGCCCCCTGATAGTAATCGAAAACGGAACTCCAAAACTCACAGACGAAATGGTAAAAGACATAAAAGAAGGCAAACTCACATGGTCTGACATCATTGACAGGCACATAATAGAATACCTGGACGCAGAAGAAGAAGAAAACGCATACGTAGCAATCTCAAAAGAATCCTTAACAAAAGAGCACACACATCTGGAGATTGATCCTGTACTCATACTTGGAGTCGCAGCATCTCTTCTTGCATACCCTGAAAAAGATCGTGGAGACCGCCTGAACTACGGTTCACGAATGATAGTCCAGTCAACAGGCATATACCTCCACAACTACCTGCTAAGAGACGACACAACATCCCACCTCCTCATCCACTCCCAGCGGCCAATCACCAGCTCACAGACAACCAATGCAACGGGCCTTGCAACTCATCCCACAGGCCAGAACCTCATCATCGCGATAATGCCTTACTACAGCTACAACATCGAAGACTCAATCGTGATAAACAAAAGCTCACTCGAGCGGGGCCTTGGAAGATCACTATTCATCCGCACATACATTACAGAATCAAGAAGATACTGGGGCGGCCAGGAAGACGAAATTGGTATCCCTGACCCCGAAGTCAGGGGTTACAAATCAGAGGAAAAATACTCCATGCTTGAAGAAGACGGGATAATCCCGCCTGAGACAAAAGTAAAAGACACAGATGTACTGGTCGGAAAAACATCGCCCCTGAGATTCCTCGGCATCCAGAAAGAGATAAGAATGGGCATCAAAGACAGGAGAGAAAACTCACTAACAGTAACAAAAGGAGAAGAATGCATTGTAGAAAAAGTAATACTCACAAGCACAAAAGACGGCAATACACTGGTAAAAGTATCAGTAAGAGAGCCCAAAATACCTGAAATCGGCGACAAATTCGCATCGCGCCACGGTCAAAAAGGTGTAATCGGCCTGATAGTGCCCGAAGAAGACATGCCATTCACAAAAGACGGTATAACCCCAGACATAATAATCAACCCCCATGCAATCCCGTCCAGGATGACAGTCGGCCAGTTGCTCGAAATTGTGGCTGGAAAAAAAGGCAGCCTTGAAGGCAAAGAGCAGGACAGCACAGCATTCAAAGGAAATGCTGATGAAATACGGCACGAGCTAAAGAAACTGGGATTCAGGGACGATGGAAAAGAAAGACTATACAACGGCATAACCGGTGAAATCATCGACGCACCAATACTGATCGGGATGGGATACTACCAGCGCCTCTACCACATGGTCTCCCACAAGATTCACTCACGCTCACGCGGCCCGGTAGCACTCCTGACAAAACAGCCAACAGAAGGGCGCTCAAAAGAAGGCGGCCTAAGATTCGGGGAAATGGAAAAAGACTGCATCATAGCCCACGGCGCTGCAGTAGTCCTCAAAGAAAGATTCTCATCAGACAAAACCCAAATACCTATCTGCAAGGAATGCGGGATAACCGCGATACAGGACAAAATCAAAAACAAGATGTACTGCCCCCTCTGCAAAGGCTCGAAAATAGTCAACGTAGACATGTCCTATGCCTTCAAGCTATTGCTCGACGAACTCCGCAGCATGTTAATCTACCCACAAATTGTCACTGAAGACTAAACAACAGGCGGGTGGGCGGACCGCCTACAACACAATGAGGCAACACATAACACTTCAAGAAAAAAACAAGGTGCAAAACAAATGTCAAAAATAAAAGAGATTCGCTTTAAAATGATATCTCCTGAAATAATAAGAAAACTCTCAGTAATGCCGGTCGTCACATCAGAAGTCTATGGCCCCGACGCATACCCTATAGACGGCGGCGTAATGGACCCTAAACTTGGCATCATTGACCCGGGCATGCGCTGCCAGACATGCGGCGGAAGAATCGGGGAATGCACCGGCCACTTTGGCCATATAGAATTTGCGCGCCCCGTACTAAACATACTCTACCTGCCACAAATTCGCCTTATTCTAACCTATACATGCCACAAATGCGGCGCCCTGCTCGCAGACAAAACAAAACTCGAGCAAGGCATTGCGCCAAAAAAACTCAAAGTTATGACAACATGCCCTGACTGTGGCGCAAAACAAGGCAAAATAAAACTCGAAAAACCCTCGACATTCGTAAGGGACAAACACCCACTAACCCCTGTAGAAATAAGAGAACACTTCGAAAAAATCTCAGATGAGACAGCAAACCTAATAGGAATAAAAGGCGGGAGACCCGAATGGTTTATATTAACACTACTATTAGTCCCCCCCGTAACAGCAAGGCCGTCGATAACCCTCGAGAGCGGCGACCGCTCAGAAGACGACCTCACGCACAAACTCGTAGACATAATCCGCATTAACCATCGCCTTGCAGACAACCTCGAAATTGGCGCCCCGGACTTCATCATCGAGGACCTGTGGGAACTTCTCCAGTACCATGTAACCACATACTTCAACAACGAAATATCAAGCATACCGCCGGCAAGACACCGCTCAGGCCGCAGCCTGAAGACACTTGCGCAAAGACTCAAAAGCAAAGACGGCAGATTCCGCCACAACCTCACAGGCAAACGCGTAAACTACTGCGCAAGAACCGTAGTATCACCAGACCCGAACATCAGCTTGAACGATGTCGGCGTCCCCGAATTAGTCGCAAAAGAACTCACAGTTCCAATTAAAGTCACAAAAAACAACATAAACGAACTAAAAGCACACATCAAAAACGGGCCAGATACGCACCCCGGGGCAAACTACGTAACCCGCCCGGATGGCATCAGGAAAAAAGTCATCAACGAAAACAAAGAATCAATCCTTGAGGAACTCGCACCCGGCCACATAGTCGAAAGGCACCTTATAGACGGCGACATCACCATCTTCAACAGGCAGCCCTCACTCCACCGGATGTCGGTAATGGCGCACTACGCAAAAATCATGCCCCACAAGACATTCAGGCTAAACCTCTGCGTATGCAAACCCTACAACGCAGACTTCGACGGCGACGAGATGAACCTCCACGTACTCCAGACCGCAGAAGCAAGAGCAGAAGCAGAACAGCTTATGCTGGTCGAAAAAAACATAAGGTCTCCGCGCTTCGGCGGGCCGATAATGGGATGCGACCAGGACTACATATCCGGCGCATACCAGCTAACGAAAATCGGAACAACATTCACAAAACAGCAAACAGCCCAGATACTAATCAACGCAGACATAATCGCTGACCTTAAAAAAGACACATATACAGGCAAAGAAATTTTCAGTTTCGCCATACCCAAAGGCATAAACCTTGAATACAAAGCCAACACATGCCGCAAATGCGAAACATGCAAAAAGAAAGAATGCGAACACGACGCCTATGTGATCATAGAAGACGGCGAACTCAAAAAAGGCGTAATAGACACCAACAGTATCGCAGCATTCAAAGGCAGGATAATCGACACTATCGACATGGAAAAGGGGCACTCACAGGCAAGACTCTTTTTGGACCAGATAACAAAAATCATAACCAGAACAATGATGAAACAGGGATTCAGTATATCCCTTGACAACCTCGACACAGATAAAACAACCAGAACCAACATAGAAAAAGCCATCGACAAACAGCTGGAAGTAATCGAAAAACAAATAGAAGACTACAAAAAAGGAAAAATAGACGTCTCCCCTGGAAGAACACCGGAAGAAGCCCTCGAAGATATGATAATGATCGAACTCTGGAAAATCACGAACATGACACAACAAATCATAGACAAAACCGTAGACGAGACAAACAGCGCAATAATCATGGCGCGAACCGGCGCCCGCGGCAGCATCCAGAACCTCGCGTACATGTCCGGGCTGGTCGGCCAGGAAACAATCAGAGGCAGGCGAATATTCCGCGGCTACACAGGAAGAACCCTCTCACACTTCAAAAAAGGCGACCTTAGTCCAACATCCCACGGCTTCGTACGCTCCTCATTCCAGAAAGGAATAGACCCGATAGAATTCTTCTTCGAAGTCATGAAAGGCCGCGAAGGAATAATGGACTCCTCACTAAAGACGCGTGTCAGCGGCTACATGCAGCGCCGCCTTGTAAGCGCCCTGCAGGACATAAAAGTAGGTGAAGACTACCATGTCCGCGACAGTTCAGGCACAATAATCCAGTTCGTGCCTGGTGAAGACTGTGTGGACCCTGCAAAAAGCGACCGCGGCTACCTCGATAAACAAATAATGACAAAACACTAACAGGTGAACAAATGACAGAACAACTGCCAGGCCCTTACGAAAAAATAGACCTGAAAAAGAAAGACAAAGACATGCTCAAAAAAAGATACAAACAAATAAAATACGAAGTCGGCGAAGCAGTAGGCGTAATAGCAGCCCAGTCAATATCAGAACCTGCAACACAGACAACACTTCGGGCATACCACTCAGAAGGCCGCACCCAGCTGGTCACGACAAAAGGCCTGCCAAGACTCATCGAACTATTTGACGCAAGAAAAATACCCAAAACACCGACAATGGAAATCTACCTTGACAAAGAGCACAACAACAAAGAAGACGCGAGAAAAATAGCTGCAAAAATAAAAGAAACCAAACTAAAACACATATTAAAAGAAGACTCAATAGACCTGATAAATTTAAGAATCGAGCTTGTCCCGGACAGCACTCTCTTGCAAAATCTCGACATCACAACAGAAAGCATCATAACACTCATCAAAAAAAGCATAAAACATATAAATATTAGCTGTGAAAACGAGGTAATAATGATTGAAATCGCGCAAGACAAAAAGCCGGATTTCACAATAAGCGACCTGCAATCCATCAGGGTCCGCGCAAGAAACCTCTTCACAAAAGGCATAAAAGGCATAGAGCAGGCAATAGTCGAATGCGAAAACAACCAATGGATAATAAAGACACTGGGCTCAAACCTCAAAAGAGTCCTCAAAATGCCAGGAATTGATGCATCAAGAATCACGTCAAACAATATATTTGAAGTTGCAAAGGTTCTTGGCATCGAAGCCGCAAGAAACGCGATAATAAAAGAAACAATAACCACAATGCGCGAACAGGGAGTAGACACCGACGTACGCCATCTCCTCCTCGTCGCAGACGCAATGACAAACGACGGAACCATCCAGGCAATCGGCAGATACGGCCTTGCAGGCCAGAAATCATCAGTACTCTCAAGAGCAAACTTCGAAGAGACAGTAAAGCACCTGACCAACGCAGCCTCCGGAGGAGAAATAGATCCACTCGAAAGCGTCATCGAAAACATAATAATAGGAAACATTGCGCCAATAGGCACAGGAATGATAAAACTAAAAGTAAAAGATTAACAATATCAACGGTGTTAAAATGGACATAACAAAACTCATAAAAAATGCAATAGAAGCAGACAAAATAACAATCGGCACAGACTCAACCCTGAAATACCTGAACCACGACAAACTGGACTCAGCAATAATCGCATCTAACTGCCCCAAAAACATCAAATGCGACATAGAAAAGACAGCAAAACTCAGCAACTCAAAAATATACACCTTCAGCGGAACAAGCATAGAGCTTGGCGCAACAGCAAGAAAGCCATTTTCAATATCCGTGCTGGGCATCAAAAAATAGTCAACACCATCGTGAATCCAATGTCAATAAAATACACAAATGACGACATACAAAACATCACAACATTCGAAAACATCACAAAATCACATGTTGTCGATTATGCAAACGAAAACAACACATTATACTTCGTAATAAAAACAGACAACTTCAAAAAACTCATCGGCAAAAACGGCTCAAACATAAAAGAAATCCAGAAGAAAATGAACCAGAACCTCATAATATACAAATATTCAGGAAACATCGAACAATTCACAAAGAATATCATAAATGTCCCTGTAAAAAAAATAAACATCACAGGAAATGACCAAAAAAAGACAATAAGCATCGAAATAGAAAAAAGAGATAAAGGCCTCTTAATAGGCAGGGGCGGAAAAAATATAAATATAATCAAAACGTTTTTAAAAAGACAGCACAATATTGACAACATAAAAATAATTTAGACAATTAAACGGTGAAAAAAATGCCTGGTGGACTATACGCAGGAAGAAACCTGAAAAAGAACAGAATAAAGAAAAAATGGAAATCAATAGACTTCGCAAGAAAGACACTGCGGCTCAAAGAAAAAACAGACCCACTGGAAGGCGCAGCCCAGGCAAAAGGCATAGTCCTCGAAAAAAGGCAGCTTGAAGCAAAACAGCCGCACTCAGGCATGCTAAAATGCGTGCGGGTTCAGCTAACCAAAAACGGCAAGCAAATAACAGCATTCTGCCCCCTGACAGGCGCGATAAACCACGTACAGGAACACGACGAAGTCCTCCTCGAAGGAATCGGCGGCTCAGAATCCGGCCCGAAAGGATCCCTCCCCTCAGTAAAATGGAAAGTCATCCAGGTAAACGGCATATCCTTAAACGAACTCATAAAAGGCAAAAAGAAAAGGCCAAGCAAATAATAAATAAGACGATAGCATGACAGAAATAAAACTATTCAACACATGGAGCACAGAAGGCATAAAAGTATCAGACCCGGGACTCGTAAACTGCATAAACCTGACCCCTACAATAGTGCCAAAAAGCGGCGGGCGCCACGCAAAAAACCCGTTCTATAAATCAAAGCTGAACATCACAGAGCGCCTGATAAACAAAATGTTCGTCGCCGGCCACAAAGGCAAAAAGCACAAATTCACAAGCGGCCACATCGTAGGCACCACGACAAAAACAGCAAAAATAGTAATAGACGCATTCCACATGATTGAAGAAAAAACCAAAAAGAACCCCGTCGAAGTTATGGTAAAGGCAATAGAAAACTCAGCCCCCTTTGAGGAAGTTCTCACATACCAGCGCGGCGGTATATTCGCAAGAGAATCAGTAGTAACAGCCCCCCAAAGAAGAGTAGACCTTGCGCTGAAGCACATAGCCCAAGGCTCATACCAGAGATGCGTAAAAACCAAAAAAACCGCAGCAGAAAGCCTGAGCAACGAACTGATATCAGCATACAAAAACGACCCGGCAAGCTACGCGATACAGGAAAAGACCCGAAGAGACAAAGAAGCCATGGGCGCCAGATAAATACCAACCCCTCAACTTTTTTTCTCAAAGCAATCCTGCAAATTTCTTAATATCATGATTAGCCACATGCGTATATATCTGCGTCGTCTTCAAATCATTATGGTCTTTTTCACCCAAATAAGGATATTAATTGACAAAAGTGCGCTTTACCACCCAAAACGCCTATTATGTTGACAAAAGTATGCTTTATCCCCCAAAATGGCGCACAAAGCACACAAAAAGTCAACATAATAGGCGTTATATGAAATTCCGAACCCCTATTGAAAACACAGAAAATATTTAAAAACAAAGAACATTATATTATGAAGATGAAAAATATGAATAAAAAAATCTTTATCAGTATAGGAATCTTAGTTATAGGGATCGTTTTGATTTCGGGATTCTATCTGCTTAGTCAAAATTCAGAAAAAGTTATTGTTATCAATAGTGAGAATGATTTAGAGGATGCTGTTGGTAAAAATGTTTTCGTTAAGGCAGATCTATACGCGAGTAAATTACCAATTTTAAAATTAGGTGATACTTGGATATATTGTTGGGATAGTCAACAAAAAGATATGCATAGTGGTACTGCAGCAGATATTATTAAAGAGTATGGTCTTGAAAGATTCTCTAATCAATCAATAAAGGTTAAAGTTTGGGGAAAATTGACAATACATCAGTCTGAATTTGATGAAGAAGGTAGTATGACTTCTGATCAACTCATTCATGGTAACTACGAGATAATATATTATCGGATAGAAACAGTTCCGACTGAAAAACCCTCTGAATGCATTCCTGATAGAACAAGCTATGAAATAGAATATGGTCTAAATGAATGTGATCCGTGTTGTTCTAAAAAATGTTACCATTTACCGGTGGGTTGTGTGGAACTCCCAAATGGTACTGGCTTTTGTAGCCCATCTCATATGTGTGGCGAGGACCCTGGTAAAGTAAAATTTGAGGATATACAAAGTTGTGAGAGTAAAGAAGATAGACAAGATTGTTATTGGGAGGTTATTTATGATGCAATTCATCCAAAAGAATGCCAATATGATTATGATAGTGAAGAATGCAAAACTAAGAAAGAAGAAAATGCCAGAATCATATTCCAAAATAATTATTGTAAGTTTGTTGAAGATATGGCTATTGGTGTAAACGATGAGTGTTATAGTTTCATTGGGAACTATTTTCCATCACAAGAATTGTGTAACAAAATTAATAACGAGATTTACAGAAAAGCTTGTATTAAAAATATTAGCTCAGGATCTTGAACTCTAAAATTTTCCTTCGGAATGTTGCACTAAATTTTAGCCCTTCGGGGAATATAACACGCATTAACCGACTACGCTCGGTTACACCCCGCTCCGTCCAAATCGCCTAACGGCGACTTC
>JAUVEK010000076.1 GCA_030594795.1 Candidatus Nanohalarchaeota archaeon
GTCAATATACTCTGTGTCACACCTGACTTCAACATACCCGTCCGCGAGTGCAAAACTAGTGACAGCACCTGACGTTTTTGTGATAGGATACACATAGAACCTGCCCTCTCTCCCTTTCACGATATTTGATAAGACAAATTCGTGCCTGCCCTCTGCTGATGGGTATCTTATGGCACATTTCGCCTTTATTTTCGCTGTTTTTTCTTCTAAAAGTCCTGCCATGGCTCTTATCACCGGCTTTATGAATACATTGAATGTGATGATGCATGATGCAGGGAACCCGGGTAAGATGACGACCGGCTTTTTTTTGTGGGCTGCGAGGACTACCGGTTTCCCGGGCTTTATGGCGACACCGTGCACTAGTATGCCGGGGTTTAGGGTCTTTTCGATGACCCTGTAGGAGATGTCTCCTTCACCGGCAGATGTGCCGCCTGTAAGTATCACAATATCATGCTCAAGGGCTTTTGCCAGGAGATTTTCAATTTCTTTTTCACAGTCCTTTGCAATGCCTAAAAAATGAGGTATAGCGCCATTTTCCCTGCAGGCATCCATTATCATTTGGGAATTTGTATCGTATATGCTGCCGTAGGGTAGTGGTTTCCCAACAGGCATGATTTCATTGCCTGTTGAGATGACTGCGACTTTAGGGCTTTTGAAAACTTCAATTTCTGTTATTCCGAGGGCGGCGAGTACGGCGGTTTCGCGAAATGTCAGGGTGCGGCCTTTTCTTAGAACTATCTCGCCCTGCATAATGTCCTGACCGGCATGCATCACGTTTTCGCCTGGATGTACTGGTTTTGAAATCGCGACCAAACCACTCTCTTCATTGCAGTATTCTATCATCACGACTGCGTTTGCTCCTTTTGGTATTGGGGCTCCTGTTGCGATCTTTGCGGCGCGGCCTGAATTTACTGGTCTTTTTGGGGCTGTGCCTGCGGAAATTGTCTCGCCGTTTAACCTGAGGCTTATAGAGTTTTCCTCGTCTGCAGGGAATGTGTCTTCTGCAATGACTGCATAACCGTCCATCTGGGAGCGGTCAAACGGCGGCACATCAATAGGCGCAGTAATGTCTTTTGACAGGGTGCGCATGTGTGCATCGTGTATGTTTATTTTTTCATGACCCGGAGGTTCTTGGGAAATATTGTAGTGAAATATTTTTTTTGCCTCCTGTATTGATTTTATGTTGTGGAATTCTTTTTGTTTCATTAAAATAACCTCACTTTTACTTCGTGGCTTTGTGGGTATCCGTCTATGTTTTCGGGCACCACCAGATATGCGTCTGCCCTGGCCATTGATGAGAGGATGGATGCGCCTCCGGACCTTATTGGCTCAACTTGCGCGTTATCATATTTTACCCTGAAGATGTCTGTTCTGCCTATGGCTGATGCAATCTTTTTTGTGAGTGTCCCAATAGCTGTGGTTTCATGGCGGTTATTTATGCCCTGCATGAGGGTGAGTGCATATCTTACAAAAAAGTCGTATGCTATGCATACAGCCTGGGGGTTGCCGGGAAGCAGGAAAACGGGTTTTTTTGAGATTACTCCGATTCCTGTCGGGCCTGCTGGTTTCATTGATATGCCGTGGACAAGGAGTTTGCCTGTTTCTTTGACGATGAGAGGCGCATAATCTTTTTTCCCGCATGAGGTGCCGGCGGTTACTATGATGATGTCTGATTTGCACGCCTGAATCTCTTTTTTGATTTTTTTGTAGTCATCGGGGACTCTCTTCTTTGATGAGAGTATTGCACCTGTGTCTTTTAGCAGGGCCTCGAGGATATATGTGTTGGAGTCGATTATCTGGCCTTGTTTCGGCTTTTTTCCCGGCTCAACTAGTTCGCTGCCGGTTATAATGATGTCAACTGTCGGTTTTTTGTATACTCTTATCTGCCTGACCTGCATTGATGCAAGGATTCCTGTGTCATACGGTTTGATGACTCTTCCTTTTTTGAGGACTGATGAGCCTTTTTTTATGTCTTCGCCAATCTTTGAGACATTCTCCACTCCTGAAACCGGCTTGTGTATGAGCACATACCCGTCTTTTTCTTCTGTGTATTCTGCCATTATGCAGGCGTCGGCGCCTTTCGGCATTTTGGCGCCGGTCATTATCCTTAAAGCTTCGCGTTTTTTGATGCCTGCTTTGTGTTCGCCTGCGAGTGCTTCGCCGGTTATTTTCAGCGGTATTGGATTGTAGTGGCTTGCGCCGTAGGTATCAGATGCCCTGAGGGCATAACCATCCATGCATGACCTGTTGAAGTTTGGGACATTTAGGGTTGAGACGATGTCTTCGTATAAGACCCTTTTTGGGCTGTTTTCTATGCTTATGTATTCTGAATCTGTTGTCTTAATTATGGAAGTGATGATTTTGAATGCGTCCTGAAAGCTTGTCCTGTGCTTGAATCCTTTCATCCTTACATCTTCCAATTTCATTCACCTGCGTGCTTCAGTATATGGCCTGCTTCTTTCAGGATTATTTTTTCCATTGCAAGAGCGCAGGCGTCAGGGGAGCCGGGGAGGCAGAATATTGCCTTTTTTTGGATTATACCTGCTGTGGCTCCTGAAAGCATGCATGCAGGGCCTATATCGTTGTGGCTGAGGTGCATGAATATCGGGTTGAATCCGGATATCTCTTTTTCAAAAAGGGGTTTTACGGCTTCAATTGTCACATCCCTTTTTGCGAGGCCTGTCCCGCCTGTTGTTACAATAATATCAATGTCTTTGTCTTTGATATACTGGTTGATTTTTTCTTTGAGCATGTGTTTTTCGTCGTCTGAAATGTCTCTTTTTGCTACAGTATGTCCTTCTTTTTCTATGCAGCCTGATATGATGTTGCCGCTAATGTCGTGGCCTTCTTCTTTGAATTTTGAGGTTGAGATTGTGAGTATTGCGAAGTTTATGTGTTTTTTGGATTCTTTTTTGTGGGCCTTTGTTGATTCAGGTTCTCTTGTGCACATCTAAATCCCCTCTTTTTTCTTTTCTGTGACTTTTATGTCCGTTATTCTTGTACTGGGATACTGCCCCATATCATCTTTTTCAAGATATTTTACCATATCCCATATATTGAGAAGGCAGGTACTTACGCCAATGAGCGCCTCCATCTCAACTCCGGTCTTTGCAGTTGACGTTACTGTGACTTTTGCAGTGATATGGTCATCTGCAACTTCAAAATCAACATCTGCTTTTGAGATTGGGATGTTGTGGCACAAGGGGATAAGGCGCGCTGTCTCTTTCACTGCATTGATGGCTGCAATCTCGCTTACAGTGAAGATATCGCCTTTCTGGATTTTCCCATCCCTTATAGCCTCAATTGTTGATCCTTTGAGAAATATTTTGCCCATTGCAGTAGCTGTTCTTTTTATGTCTTTTTTTGATGATATGTCAACCATGTTTATTTTCATGCGCTCACCTCTCTTTTACATATGGCTCTCTTCTTTGTATGCCCTCAAGAATCACCCGGCTCAGCTCGCCATTGTCTGCCCCCTGCCTGATATTTTTGAGGATATCCAGGAGGTTGTCATTTCTCATCAGGCAGGGCCTGATTTTTCCGTCTGATGTGATCCTTAATGTCCTGCAGTTTGCGCAGAATTCGCTCCTGTGGGGCCTTACGAGCTCAATTGTGGCGCCGTCAAGATTGTATCTTTTCCTGTTGTGCATCGGGCGGGTCTCGATTGATTCTGCTTTGGATGCCAGTTCTTTTTCAATGTCTTCAAGAGAGTAGAAGTATTTTTGGAAGAATTCACTGTTATCTTTTGTCCTGATGAGTTCAATTAGCTGGAGTGTAGTGCCCTGCTCGTTTGAGAATTCTGTCATGTCTTTGATGCTGTTGTCGTTCACTCCATTGAGTACTACCATGTTCAGCTTGATTGAGTCAAATCCGGCGTTTTTTGCTGCTATGATGCTTGATTTTAGGCGGTCCACTGTTTTTGGGAGTATAGATGACGAAAGAGAATCGCACCCGATATTGAGCCTCGCAAGCCCTGCTTTTTTGAGTTCGCACGCTTGCTCTTTTAGCATTGTCCCGTTGGTTGTCATTGATATTTCTTCTATGTTTTCTATCGATGATATTGCCCTGATAATATCTGTAACCTCTTTTCTCATCAGGGGTTCTCCGCCTGTTATTTTGACTTTTTTTATCCCAAGGTCTGCGGATGCGCGGGTGATTTTTGTGATTTCATCCACTGACATTGTGTCTTTTGGGTCACTTTCCCCTTCCCTGTGGCAGTATGGGCATTTGAGGTTGCATTCCTGTGTAATGGATATCCGCAAGATGTCTATCTGCCTTTCAAACCTGTCTTTTAGCATTGAGCTCGACCTTTACCTTAATTGATTCATATTTTTTGATGAGAGAGCGCCCGAAGGTGGTCAGGTGGGCGCTGCCGCCGCCTGCAATGCCGCCGCGCTCTGTGTGGACTATTTCTGTGCCGAGGCGGTCTTCCATTTTTTTAATGTAGTTCTGGCATGCTCGGTAGGATATGTTGATGAGTTTTGCGGTTTCCTTGATAGAATTCGTTTTTGAGATTGTTTTTAGGATTTTGTATCTTCCTGCACCCATTATGGGTTTTTGGCCGATTGCGAGCCATATTTTGTAGTCGGGTTTTATATGGGTCAGAAGTGCGCGATCATACTTTCCTTGATCATCTATTTTGTCTCTCATAATCCTCTTTTATCGAAGTACATTTAAATGCATTTCGCCCCTTTTGAAGAACACTTTTATGATGATTTGGTGATGGCAATGAATGGTAATATTTTGTATGATGAGTGTGCGCGCATAAATCTACAAAAAAATTAACTTACGTCATATTTCTTAACAATTATTTTTGCTCTTTTGGCTTCAGTTTAGATAACATCCAACCAGCATAATGAGGAAATTAAACAAAAAGAGATGAGTGGGGGCCCATGATATAAGAAACACGGACCCTCAAGAGGTGAGTTGGGAATGGCAGGCCAACACTATGAGTTCTGATGTTTTAATCCTGTGAACATATATCCGCGCCACATCCCCCTTAGGTGTGGCACGAATGATTCAGATAAAACCTGAATCCAGGTTCTATCCCTAATTCTGCATTTGATCCCTTACCGGATTATCTCGATGCCAAGGCTTTGCTCTACATCTTTCACTTCTACCTTGTCGGTTTGCGCCTGCGGTCCAAGCACATATTGCGAGCGGACTCCTGTTATGATAGTTATTACCCGCACTTTGCCTTTCATGGCTTCTTCCACTCTTGCGCCCCAGATAGTCTGGGCTCCTGCATCGAGATGACGTGAGACATAATCTCCAATCTCTGTAATTTCATCAAGCCGTAAGTCAGGTCCGCCGGTGATATGCACTAGCGCGCCTGTGGCTCCTTTATAATCCACATCCAGCAGGGGGTTTGACATCGCCTGCTCAACTGCTTCTCTTGCCCTGGCTGCAGATGCAGATTCTGCTACACCTATCATTGCAACCCCGCCTGAACTCATGACTGTCTTTACATCAGCATAGTCCAGATTCACAATTGAGGGCATGGATATTGTTTCAGTAATGCCTTTAATCATGGTTACGATTATCTCATCAGCCACTGAGAATGCCTGCTGAAGCGGCATGTTTCCTGCAATCTCGACGAGCCTGTCGTTTTCAATGACAATTACTGTGTCTGATACCTGCCTCAGTTTCGCAAGGCCTTCTTCTGCCTTGTGGATTCTTGCGCCTTCGATTTTGAAGGGCATTGTGGTTACCCCGATAACAATGGCATTTTGGGCTTTTGCGCACTCGGCAATCACAGGGGCACATCCGGTACCTGTTCCGCCACCCATGCCAGCCACCAAAAACAGCATGTCAACGCCGCGCAAAACATCTCTTACTTCATTTATGGATTCTTCTGCTGCCTGCTTTCCTACAGAAACATATCCGCCGGCTCCAAGCCCTTTCGTGAGTTCCTGTCCAAGAAGAATTTTCCTGTCTGACTGTATTGTCCTTAAGTGTTTCATGTCCGTATTCAGTGCGATTGTTTCTGCTCCCTGAATCCCGACATTGTGCAAGCGGTTGACTGCGTTGCAGCCCATGCCGCCAGCACCCATGACCATGATTTTTGCATCGTTTGCACCTGCAAAATCATCCAGTGATTTTTCATTTAACTCCGCACCGATACCTCCTGTTATTTGTCTTGATATTGCACTTTGTATTATTGATTCCATCTCAACTCCCTCCGGTTTTTTGTTATAACCCAAGAACCATATCTATATCTCCCCTGTTTAAGATATATTTTTTATGATATATCTCCTGGTGGCGAAATGTTTATATTGGTCCAGTGATATTATTATCCTTAGAAGTAGATTAATAAGACTAGCCCAAACAACTCTAATAAACTCTACTTCAACTTGATTGAAATGCCTCAACAATTTCAATTTAACTTTGCCCAAAGTTAAATGAGGTTGCTGTTTCAATTTTAAATTGTCGCCCGATAATTTAAAATTGTGTATTTTTTTTTCGTGCAATATTCGCCCAGAATATTGTACTGGAAAACCTATTTCTTCATTTGTCAATTAGTTATATATAAAGCTTTTGTTATATGTAAATATATTTTGAGATGTATATACTGTAATGTTTAAGTGGCAGCACCTTTATTTCTTGTGGAATTCGGGAGCATAAAACCATTAATCCTTTTGGACAAACAATATTGCATTTCCAGTGGAACTATTGGTGTGAACCCCAATTTCCTTTGGAAAATTGAAAAATCATGAAATTTCCAAGCAATTGGCCAATTTCAAGCTTTTTGATTGCTTATGATTTCTTATGC
>JAUVEK010000064.1 GCA_030594795.1 Candidatus Nanohalarchaeota archaeon
AGATACAGAGCTTCGGCGAGCTATGCAAAATATATCGCGCAGGAGAACTACACCCAATGGACTTAAAGCAATCAGCATCAAGATACATAAACGATATGATAGTGCCAGTGCGCACCCACTTCGAAAAAAACAAGAAAGCAAAAACCCTCCTGGAACAGGTCAAGTCTTTCCAGACAACGCGATAGTTGTGGCTTCTTTCAATAGAATATCCTTATTCAGCACATTCTATCCCTAAATGCGCCCCAATTCCCTGATAAACCCTCACATTTGCGCTTTATTTTTCATTGCATCTCAAGTGTGAACCTACAATGAAAAAGCTTGACATAAAGTATCATGATTCTTCAATAACTATAGTCAAGGCATGAACTAAATGAGCAAACATCACAAAAAACCAATTTGCCTTGATCTATATGGGAAGGCACTCTGCTCAAATTATTAGTGCCTTCACTATAGGTCGACTTAAAAAATTATTTAAATATCGCTCCATTACTCTAATGTTTATGAAATCAGTATTTGTAGCAAGCTCAAGAAAATATTATGATAAGATTAAAGAAATCAAGACTAAACTTGATGATCTGGGTATTAAGGGTCACTATCCTTATTTTGATTATCATAATGAATCTGTTGAGAATAATGAAGAAATAAAGAAAAAACTAACATTGAACCATTTCCCGGAAATTGATGAAATCGATATTCTTTACGTATATGCAAAAGATGGATATGTAGGATATTCTGTAACGATCGAAATAACTTATGCTTATGCAAGAGGAAAAGAAATAATTAGTTCTGAACCAATAAAGGAACTGGCAGTTAAAGCATTGGTTTCTAAAGTGATGGCGCCTGAAGAATTCATAAATTATGCTTCTCAATAGTTCCGGCCTATGTCATAGGCTGCTTGCCATCAATATCTTTCCATATTCTGCATTCATCTCATCCATCAACCCGTTACTCTCCAGTTATCACTATCCATAACCATCTTTTATTCTTTATGTTATACTACTCCTTCTTTACAATGCTTCTAGGTTACTAACCGATACTATCGATACTATCTATTTCACTTCTTTTATCATGCGCCTAAATCCTCTGGTTACTTGCAGTTACCGCACACAACAGCCATTCTTCGTTCCTACCATACTCCCTTCCCTCTACCCAACACTTCAAGGTTACTAACCGATACTATCCTTCATAGTAACCAAAGTTACCCCCGATACCATCCTACTGCAACCGTTTCCAAAGTAACGGTTATTTTCGCTTATTGCCTCGGCGCACACCTATTTTAAATTATATTGTAGGTAACCGATACTATCGATACTATCGATACTATGGTAACCGATACTATCGGTTACTTCTCTACGCTGTAATTTACCTAAAACCAGCACCCCTATCACAAATACTCGATAGTAACCCCCGATACCGTCATCAGAAGAACAAGATCCGCACTACTGCAACCGGTAACCCTCAGAAATAACAACGCCATCAGTACTGGTTACTCTGGGTTTGGCCGTATATCATCGCTGCCTTGACAGAATTAGGAATATTCAAGAGCTTCTTATTCTGTGCCATATATTCCTCAATAGGAAACCCTGACTCACGGACATCCCTGACATACACCTTGACAGTATTATACGTAAGCCCCATCTTAGTTGCAATTTGTTTATAGCTGATAGGGCTTTCAGCCGAAAGAAGTATATTCACAAGCACTCTTCGCGACTTCGGCAGTTTCTCAAGAACATGCGAAAGCCCCATCTTCGGCTCAGTTTCAACAATATTCTCAAGAGACTCAATAGCATCCTTATTTTCAGTAACAGAAACAACATTCAGCACTTCATTTCGCAGGCTTTCAAGTTCTTCGCGGCTGGCCATCCCGTGCTTTATTTTATCCAGCCGCTCCTTGTTTTCAATAGCAAGCCTCCCAAGCACAGAAAGATCAGAGAACTTTTTATTCAGTTCATTGACGCTCTTTCTAACATTTTCAATACTCTCTTCATAGTCGACGGCATTATCCTTCTTAAGTTCAATCATATTATGGATTTTTCCAATCTCATGGGAAAGATCCTGCCTTAAAAGGTCATTTTCCCTGACAATCTCAGAAGACAACTCCCTCTTGATATCCTCTTTAATTTTCAAAACATCAATAGCAGGGCTAGCCTTGCTCTTCTTCCCTCCAAAAAGTGCATCAAAAAATCCCATATTACTCATATGTTCATCCATGATTATAAAACTTACACTTCAAATCCCCATATATTAATAAAATTCTCTTCGCAACTGATATAACGTAATGACTGGTGTTATAAATGCTTGACATAAAACAGATTCGCGAAACTCCTGACATGATCAGGAACAACCTCAAAAAAAGAAACGACCAGAATATCCTGAAAATGCTGGACCGGTTGATAAAACAGGACATAGACTGGCGCAGCCAGCAAAAAGGCCTCGACACCCTGAAACACAGCCGCAACCAGAAGGCCCTGGAAATATCAGCCCTGAAAAAACAAAAAAAGGACGCGAAACGCGAGATACAGGCCATGCGCACCCTTTCCCAATCCATAGAAAAAAAACAAAAATCAATCGAAAACGTGAGAGAAAACATAGACGATCTCCTCCACCGCCTCCCGAACCTCCTCGATGAGACAGTGCCCCTCGGAAAAGACGACACAGATAACATCGAGATCCGCAAATGGGGTAAGATAAAAAAATACGACTTCCCCTTAAAAAGCCACAACGACCTTCTCGAATCACTTGACATAGCAGACATAGAGCGCGCAGCAAAAGTAGCAGGCTCCCGCTTCTACTACCTCAAAAACGATCTTGTAATGCTCGATTTCGCCCTAATGAAATTCGCACTGGACTTCCTCAAAGAGCGCGGCTACACAATAATGGAGCCCCCCCTAATGCTCAGGCGAAAGCCGATGGAAGGAGCCGTATCCTTCTCAGACTTTGAAGACATGCTCTACAAGATAGAAGGCGAAGACCTCTATATGATAGCAACATCAGAGCATGCACTTGCAGGCTACCACATGGACGAGACACTCGACACGCAAAAGCTCCCCTTAAGATACGCAGGAATAAGCCCCTGCTTCAGGAAAGAAGCAGGAAGCCACGGACAGGACACAAAAGGCATATTCCGCGTCCACCAGTTCAACAAGATAGAGCAATTCATATTCTCAACAAGAGACCAGTCGCAAAAAGAGCACGAGCTTCTGATAAAAAACGCAGAAGACCTTTTCAAAAAACTGGAGCTGCCATACCGCGTAGTAAACGTCTGCACAGGCGACATAGGTGCAGTAGCAGCCAAGAAATACGACATAGAGGTCTGGATGCCCCACCAGAAAGCATACCGTGAGATGGTATCCTGCAGCAGCTGCACAGACTACCAGTCGCGCAAGCTAAACATAAAGCACGGCAAAGAAGGTGGAGAAAAGCACCTTGTCCACACCCTAAACTCAACAGCGATAGCAACCTCGCGCGCAATAGTAGCAATCCTTGAAAACAACCAGCAAAAGAACGGCACAGTCACCATCCCAAAAGCCCTCTGGTCCTATATGAATGGCACAAAAGTAATAGAAAAACCCTGATAATTCATTTTCTCCATCTGTTCACCCTTTAAATTCACTAAAACCTAGCGCAAGCAACCCTTTCAACACATCCCTGCGCAACCTGTGGTCAAAAAAATCCCAACAAAAATGTGAGAGTTAATTGGACATATTTACCGTAGAATCCAGATATCATGGAGAATTCCACCAAAATTACCTCACAACAACAAATCTCCGCAAATCCACTAGGAAACCCAAAAACACAACCAACAGAACCGAATCCATGAACAGAGCCCAGATATTCCGCGTTATCAATCTTCCTGACATCACCCAAAAACGCCACCACAACCCGTAAAATAGGAACCTTGTGAACACGTGACACACTTAAGGCGCAAAAAAATAAAACAGATCCATCATTCTCATACCCCGTACTATTGTATATCTCCCCAAACCGAAAACTATTTATAATTAAACTTACTAATAATACCCATATTACTAACATTAACCATTTTAGTAATCAACACTATAAATAGCGTAGATACCATGACCGGCAACTACAAGACACTCAAAATAAAAAAAGACACCCATGCGCGCCTCCTGACCTGCCTCTCAAAGCAGCAGCTCAAAAACGGCGGCAAAAGAGTAACAATATGCGAGGTCATCAACAGGCTTTTAGACATAGCAGAAAACAAAGATAAAATGTAGCATCTCACCTTTTTCTTATGTCAAAAAGCGCACCAGGATTAACTCAAATCTAGCCATACAATGGTGATTCAAATGCAGGCAATCGAAAGAAAAAAACAAATAGACTACTGGCTCAAAAACAGGGACCATGCTTTCCGTAGCGGTCAGCTTAAAGAAGTAAAAAGAATAAACAAGATACTCTCTTTCTATGAGTACAAAAAAGAAAGCACCGCTGCCGCTTAATCTTTTGGACCCCTGGCAAGCGGCACAAACACGCAGGAAGTTATAGGCTCCTCAATAAACTCACCTCTGACTTTCCGTATCTTCAAAAGGCTCTGCACAAACGCGCTCCCGACAGGAATCACAAGAATGCCCCCTTCAGAGAGCTGCTCAGGAAGCGCATCAGGCACACATTCGCAAGCAGCAGTAACAATTATCCTGTCATACGGCGCCCCCTCCTTATATCCCAAAGACCCGTCACCCAGGACCACGCGCACATTCCCATAACCAAGCAAATCCAGAACCTTCCCTGCCTGCAAAAAAAGACTTTTCCGAACCTCAATAGATACGACCTCCCTCGCAAGAACCGAAAGAACCGCGCTCTGGTACCCAGACCCAGTCCCCACCTCAAGCACCTTCTCATCCCCGCAAAGCTCAAGGCACTCGCTCATCAAAGCAACCATATACGGCTGTGAAATCGTCTGCCCCTCGCCGATAGGAAGCGGCCTGTCACAATAAGCATCCCGCATCATCTCCTTTGGCACGAACTCATGGCGCAACACACTCTCCATAGCCAAAAGAACGCGCTCATCCTTTATTCCACGCCCCCTAATCTGGTTTTCAACCATACTCCTGCGCTCATCCAAAAATACATATTTCATAACTAATTATTGGCGCCCGAAATTAAAAAAACCACAAAAATGTGAGGATTAAAGGGTCTGAGTACTGAAAAAACCGCCGCCATTTCCACATAAACACACCCACCAATCACAAAAAAATGTATATAAACCACCTCGCACAAAAATAACATTTATGAAGAGTTTTACCTATTCCCATTTCTCTGCATTCATCCTCACACTCCTATTCATCACCTCATCATCATATTCCCAAAGCCCCACACCATACCTCATCGAAGAATCAGCGCAGGTATTCCACACAAACGGCACAATCAAATCACCCATGGCAGCAGAGGGCCGCCTCGACATACAACTTCCAAACACTCAGGACGTCCTCCAGTTCATCAGGATAAACATCTCAGACGAATACATAGGAAACACAAACATCCAGTCCCCTACATCCTTCGCAGACGTAGCCGCATCCCCACAGCCCGCAGACCGCACATCCATGTACTTTGACACAACAGACGGCTACGCAATCCGCTACAACATCACAAACCACAGCCTCATCCCCAAAATAAGCTTAAATCTATCCTGCAGGAACTCAGAAGGAGGCATTGACATCCATTCAGGCGCCCCAAACACAATACTCTTCAACCTCACAATAACATCAGACAAATCAATAAACAACGCCGAACTATATTTCAAGATAAGAGAAAACACATACCTACAGGACAGCATGGTCCTCGGCACCCCATCAGCAACATCATCAACAACAATACAGAACATGGACACAGACGCAGACACCTACGAAGACACAGTATACTGGCTGGGCGACCTCATCGCAAACACCCCGGTCTGCATAACCTTCCCAGGCACCACGCAGGCAGGCACAAACTACAACCAAAACGACCAGTTCGTAGAACTGAACGAAGCCGGCTCAGTAAAATCAACATACACAACAACATCCACCTTCACAGGAACCACAATCACAAACCGGTTCTCAAGAGGCTCCATACGCCAGGGCCTGCGCATGTTCTTCAGGGATGATGTCCACGTCAGCGGCACCATCACAAACAAGGCACAAGGCCTGACCTACAAACTCACAGACTGGGCGCTCTACAATGTCACCAACCTGACATACCCGGTAGCATCGGGTATCGTGCCTGCGCCCCAGGAACTGCTCCCGGACCAGACCTACGACACACCATGGTACACTGCTCCCGGCGCCTCTGAAAAATATTTCGTACCCGAATTCAACTGGTACGTAAAATGGGAGCCATCAGAATACATCGGCATAGCATCAAGCACTCTTGACCTTCCCATACTCTATCAGGCAGACGGCATTGCCCAGAAAAGCATATCAATAGTACAGACAGACCCCGCGCGCATCCTGAATATCGTTGACTCAGCAAGGCATCTGGGCCACTCATCAATCTACTTCAACTCATCAACAATCACCTCAAATGTCTCATCTGGCTACACAATCCAGAATGTAAGAGTCTACTACTCAAATCTAAGCATAGGCGGTTCAGAATACGACATAACAGCAGAGGCAACCATAAACGTCACAGGAAACACATTAAACATTACCATAAACGACATCTCAAAAGCAATCAGCAAACAACTTGCCCTAAACGAAGACATCATAATCCGCTATCAGGCAACGGGTCCCACAACCACCACACCATACACATTCTCATCAACAAACGCATACATCCTTTACACCACATCAGGTACTCCCCTGACATTATCCTCATCTGCTTCACAAAACCTCCCGGGCATAGGAGGGCCGCAACCTAGCGACCCTGGCAGCGCAGGTGGCGGATTTACCCAGAACTTCGCAACCATAGATAAGAGCAGTTCCCAAATCACCGTCAAAGAGCCACAGGACACAGCAGAAGTAACAGCAGTATTCAAAATAATCGACACCGGCGGCAAAGGCATCGGCGACATACGTGCCCTGATAATACTGCCCAATGGATCTTCACTTGACGAAGAAAGCGCCAATGTATCTATATATGACTCACTCAAAAAGAAATGGCAGACTTATACAGAAGAATACCTTATAATAAAAAAAGACCCTTCTGTAATAAACAACACCATTCGCTATTCAGTCAGGCTCAAATCAAACAAATGGGACAATGAAGAAAAAGAACTCAACCTAAAAAACAATAATTTGTATTCAATAACATACACTGCACACCTTCCCTACGGAAGCAATGAAATAACAACACGCCTATTCGGCTTCAACTATTACACAGATGAAACCATCTTCAAAGACATAGAAACATACATAAGGATAACACAAGCTGCCGACTACATCTCCCCATTGGAGATTAGGGACTCAGAATTCCAGCCGCAGCAAATCATCGTGGGAACCCCCCCGCGCTGGCTAAAAACAATAGACGT
>JAUVEK010000002.1 GCA_030594795.1 Candidatus Nanohalarchaeota archaeon
CGACAGCGACTGCGCATTCGGCTTCTAGCAGCAGCCACGTTTCATTGCGCCGCATCCATCTTACCTCCTTTCCCAGAAATACCGCAAGCGCCATAACCCGCACCTTTTGAGTGACACAGCCTCCGAAGGAAAAAAGTGCACCTCCCGAGTGAAGCGAAGCAGAAGAAGAATTCGGAGTGGCTTGGTAAATCTAACACGGTCACTTTTTAGTAGTTACAAAACGAAAGGTTTATAAAGATTAGAATACATAATAAGGATATGAATCAAAATGTTACAAATGTATACGGATTTTTTCATTGTGATGCTTCAATAGAAAAAATTAAAACAGAACTACCTTACATTTGTAAACTTGTGGAAACACCATGTCAGTTTGAACTTTCTTCGACTAAAGATATGAATTACCTGGGTGATGAAACATTAACTACTCTTGCTCAGGAAGCCACAAAACAGGGCATAAATTACGTACTACAAACAACCTCTTCTGACAGAACTAAAACTAATATAACTCCTGCTGATGAAGCAGCATCCGTTTTGAATCAAGCCTATAACTCAAATCTTTATAACGAAAAAGATCCATTTAAGGGCAAAATTTTTCAGATAGATTCAACTGGCAAGTATTCTTCTAGAGATTAAACCTTTCGTTTTCTTATTGAATTTATGAGGCAAAGCCGAAGACTATTTGAGCCAGCCTGAATTACGTTTAACATATCGGGCTTTGAGAAGTCGCAGTTAGGCGATTTGGATTGACTGGATTATCCTGAACATTGATTCGGTGTTTGCGCAGTCTGTTTCTCTTAGCTTTCCATCTGGAGCTTCCAGTTTCAACTGTACCCAAATTGGGGACACTCCAAGTTGCTTGAATTCTCTGTCTTTTTCTTTATCCTTTGCTTCCTACAATATCCTCAAGGTCAAAGACCCTTATTGCAGGCTGCTTCAACTCGCCTTTATCCTCAATTTTTTTTGCTATCAACACGAATTCTTTTTCCGGACTGCCCCTGAAGGGGACACGCTCTGTCTTCTCTTTTAGGTTGTTGATAACCTGCTCTGCCCTTTTTTTGGTGAGTGTGCTCCATTTGACTTCCCCGGCAATGATTTTGTTGCCGGTTTCGTCAATGCCGAGAATGTCTATCTCATCTTTTTTGTCCCACCATCTGCCAAACAGGTAGTTTTTGAATTGTTTTTGCTCTTTTATCCATTCCAGTGCAATTTCCTCGTAAGCGCTTCCTATGAACGTATTCAGTTCCGGAACTATTTTTTCGCTTATTAGTTTTGCCTGCATGTTTTGTTCTATGTATTCATTGTTTTCAAAGACGAATCGAAACCAGAATTTGAAGTAGTTGTCTTTTAGCAGGTATATCCCTTTTCTTGTCTTTTCCGGGTGCTTTTCTGTCAGGGGGACTCTTCTTTCTATGAGATGCAGGCTCTTCAGCACACTGAGGTATTTTGTGATTTTTCCTTTTTCAAGGCCTGTATCGTTCATTATGTTTCCCAGTTTCGCGTTTCCTTTTGCAATGGATCTTATTATCGAGTAATACGTGCCTGGCTCATCCAGTTCCTGCTGGATTACGAATTGCGTGTCCTGGTAGAGGAACTTGTTTTTTTGCAGGATCTTTTCTTTGATATTCGCAAGAAGCGTCTGCCCATAGTCAAATTCGAGCAGGTATGCAGGTGTCCCTCCAAGGACTGCATAGTTTGCGACTTTTTCTTCCGCAGTCAGTTTTGGGCAGAACCTGCATGCTTCCCTGAATTTCAGGGGCTCTATCAATATCTGCTCTGTTCTTCTCCCGTAAATCGGTGATTTGTAGCCGAGCAATGATTCCATCATCCTTATTGAAGACCCGCACAGGACAATGAACGAATTCCTTTTAGAAAAGTACTTGTCCCAGTACTCCTGAAGTATCGAAGGCAGCGCCTTATGCGATTCCACGAGAAAAGGGAACTCATCAAGCAGTATCGGCACCTCTTTCCCACAAAGGTACGTAAACAATGAATCATAATTCCTGAATGGATTTAGTCTCAGCACTTCATCATCAAAGTACTCTGCGATTTCCCCACTCATCTTTTTAATCTGTCCCTCCCTTGACTCCTGCCGCGCCACAAGATACAGCGCCCTATGCCTTTTTGAGAACTCATTCAGTATCTCTGTCTTCCCGACCCTCCTCTTGCCATAAAGTACAACCAGCTTCGGCCTCTTCTCAAGGTAAAGCTCCTCAAGTGTTCTCATCTCATCTACCCTATTTATAAATCTAAAGTTCAGTGTAGGATACATAGTTAGCGCCATAGGATACTTTACAGTATACTACTTCAAAGTATCTTATTTATATATCTTTCGGCGGGTTTTTATGTTGCGGGGCTTTTTCGGGATTGTCGTGCTCAAGTATATTGTTTAATTCTTTTCCGAAGAAAAAGCCGCTATGTCCGCAGGACGGGGTTTCCGTTAAAAGAAGATTGGGCAAGAATTGTATAATCTTATTCATTGCATTTCATTTCAGCCATTAGTTTTAACATTCGTTCTCTTCTCTCATCAACTGATGGAGTGTATTGAGGGCATGATTTACAGGTTGACGGCACACTATCGGTAACTTCTGTCGGGCAATCTTCAAACAGGTTTTTGCCTACACATTTAGGATATTTATTAGAATCAAGCTTTTTTGACCACTTCGCATCTTCTTTATTATGTTCGAGGTGATGTGCCCTGCGCATACGTGCTCTCTCAGAATTCTTTTTACAGTTTGGTGCTGTTGCCATAATTAATACTAAAAAAGAAAGTCTTATATACATTTGCACGTACTTGTATACTGGAGATGATGAAAACGGCATCAAAAAACATCACATTACGCGTTAATTCAGAATTATACGATAGATATAGAGCATTTTGTAAGAAGAAAGGTCTATTGGCTTCTAGGCAGTTTGAAATTATGATGGAAGGACAGATGGGAGCGGTGAACTAGAGATGGGTTATAATGAAGCGGATACGCGAGCAAAACTTATTGATCCGACCATACATTCTATTGGCTGGACTGAAAATTTGATTCGAAGAGAAGTAACAGCAGGGACAATTGAAATAATTAATGGTCGTCCAAAAAGAAAAAATGGTCGTACAGATTATTTACTTTGCCTGTCTGTTAAAAATGGAATCCCTTTAGCTGTTGCAGTTCTTGAAGCTAAAAAGGAAGATGAGCATTGTACCGTTGGTCTTGAACAAGCTAAAGAATATGCTCAAAAAATGAATGTTCCTTTTGTCTTTGCGACAAATGGACATATGTTTGTGGAATATGACTATTTCAATGAAAAAGTAAGTAAAGAGTTACCCCTTGATAAATTTCCAAAACCGGAGTTCATTAAAAAGGCATATGAAAAAGGAAAAGGTCTTAATTTTGAAGGAGAAAAAACAAAAGCATTGTTTGTTTCTTATCGTGGTGGTCAATCAGAAAGAAGATATTATCAAGATGCAGCTATAAGGGCGGCTCTTGAAAAAATTGCATCAAATAAAAAAGATTGGAATAGAGTATTATTATCTTTAGCAACGGGTTCTGGAAAAACAAGGATTGCTGTTCAGATGTTGCATAAATTAGAACAGTCAGGACAACTGAAAAGAGCATTGTTTGTTTGTGACAGAAACGAGCTTCGAAGACAGGGATATGGTAGCTTATTTTCTGCTTTTGGAGATGACGCAGTAGAATTTTCAAAAAGTAAGAAGTGGCAAAATGCACGTTTGGTTGTAGCGACATATCAATCGTTGGGTCTTGATGAAGATGGTGATGAAGGATATTTTTTGAAGACATTCAAGAAGAACTATTTTAGCCACATAATTATTGATGAATGCCATAGAAGCGCCTGGAATAAATGGAGTATCGTATTGACTAATAATTCTGATGCAGTTCAAATTGGGCTTACTGCAACTCCACGTAAGATAAGTGGTGAAAAATCTAATGAAAAGAACAAGGATGAAGAAATAAGCAAAAACAATATCAAATACTTTGGCGAACCTGTTTATGAATACCCATATATTAGAGGTTGGGAAGATGGCTATTTGGCTGCTTGTGAGATTGTTAAAAGGAAAGCAGACATTGATGATGAATGGCTCACAAAGGATGAACTTGTTGAAAGAGGAGTATATGATGCTAAAACAGGAAAACCCATGCTACTTAGCGATGTCAAAGAAGTCTACACAAAGAATGACTTTGACAAGAAGCTTATAATGCCTGACAGAAGAATGGCAATGTGTAAGGATTTACTAAAGCAATTCGAGAAGACTGGCGGTGTAAAACAGAAAACAATTATATTTTGCGTAAATGACAAACACGCAGAAGATGTAGCAATAGAACTCAATAATTTATACAAGGAAAGGGGGCTTTCTAAATGCGAGAAATTTGCATTTAAGTTCACAGCCAAGACATTTTCTATTGGATCTTCGGATGAAACTCAAGAAGCTCTTCTTGCTAATATGAGGGCTTTGAAGAACTCACATTTTATTGCAACTACTGTTGATTTATTATCGACTGGAGTTGATATCCCACGCATTCAAAATATTGTGTTCTTTGCGTATGTCAAATCTCCAATTACTTTTTACCAGATGGTTGGCAGGGGAACAAGGATACATGAAGCATCTGATAAGTATATGTTCAGGGTTTATGATTATACTGATGCAACCCGCTTATTTGGCAAAGAGTTTATTACAAAGCCAAGAAGCACGCCATCCAAACCAAGCGATAAAGAAAGCACGCAAAAGATTGCTAAAGTGTATGGCTTTAAAGTAGCGATTCAAAATGAAGGGACATTTATTTTAATGAGGGATAAAATGACAGGTAAAGAAAAACCAGTTACATTAGAAGAATATAAGGAGAAACTGGCTGAAACGCTTATTTCTGAAGCAGAAAATATCGAGTTATTAAGAGAAATGTGGATTTCAAGAGATGACAGAAAACATCTTATTGAAGCTTTGCCCGGAGGAGAGCAGGGCGCAAAATTGTTAAGAAAGCTCCTTAACCTTGAAGATTGCGATTTGTTCGATATATTTGCAGAAGTTGGTTTTGGCGTGGCTCCAAAAACAAGGACAGACAGAGTTCTTGCATTTGACTACAAGAACAAAAAATGGCTTAAATCCTTACCGGATGATGCTGAATCAGTCGTAAAATCCCTTGCAAAACAGTTTGAGGTCAATGGTATTGAGGAACTTGAAAGCTCAAATGTCTTTGATATTGGTGAAGTAAGGAGAGCAGGCGGAATAAAATCCTTATCAAGAATCGGGACTGACGTTGCAGGAATAGTAACAGAAATAAAAATGAGGCTGCTTGAGGCTTAAAGGTGATATTATGACTCGCTTTTTCGAATATGGTCGACATTGGTATACTACAAGAGTAGAGGCAGAAGCTGCAAGAAGATATAATGAAAGAATATACTATGACAGCGATATGGGGGCCTATTATATTCGAAGACCCCAAAAAAGGTCATTCTGGAGATGGTAGGCTTGGTAGCTAGCAAACCATACAATATTTGGAAGCAAATAAGTCATATACAAAAGTTAATCAGCATATACCAAAATGATTTTAATAAACAAAATAAAAAATTAGAAGAAAAACTAGGTCATCTTCAGCTACATATTCAAAGGAAAAAAGAATCAAAGATAGATATAAAAGAACTAAATGACTTTTGTATTTCTGAATGGAAAAAAGTTATAAATAAAGCGATAGAGGATATGACATATAACATAAATAACAGAGACACCAAAGGGTCTGAATTTTCAGAAATTAAACCGCAACTGCAAAAAATTTCAGATGATATTAGTGTGGAAGAGTTCACAATAGATAATTACGAAAAAATATATGAGAACGATTTAAAGGGTTTTAGTGAGCAAATTAAAGAGAAAATAGATATAGAAAAATATAATGATTCGCGTTATTGGGATGGTATAAAAATTGGTTTTATTAGCGGAGTTATTATTTCATTAATTATATGGGCTTTACAGATGTGGTTTGAATGAAACAAAAATTAATGACTAAACAAAAAGGCAAACTGCCTGATGGATGGAAATGGAAAAATTTATCCGAAGTATCTAGGATTTTTTCAGGAAGTTCAGCGCCTCAAGATAGAGAATCTTTTGATAATGGAAATAATCCTTTTGTAAGGGTTTCTGATCTAAGTAAATATAAACGAACTTCAAATCTAATACAAGTTAATAATTTTGTAACAGATGATTGTGTTTTAAAAGAAAAATTAACCCGAGCAAAAAAGGGTACCTTGTTATTTCCAAAAAGTGGAGCAGCAATTTTAACAAATAATCGTGCATTGTTAGGTTTTGAGGCCTATATTGTTTCTCACCTTGCAGCGGTGGAACCATTTGAAGATGTGGTTATTTCAAAATGGATTTATTATTATTTTCTTACTTTGGATATGTTAAACTATTGTGAAAATCCAGCATACCCTTCTTTAAAATTATCAGTTATAAAAAAAATTATAATTCCTCTCCCACCACTTTCCGAACAACAAAAAATTGTTGAAAAATTGGACAAGCAAATGGCTGAAATTGAGATGATGAAGAAAGAGGATATACAATCTAATTCAAAATGTCAAAAATTATTAGCTTCTTTTATTAATAATGAAATTAGCAAATTAGACTGCGATGAAATTTCATTTAGTGAAATCGTTGATGAATTTAGATATGGTTCATCATCAAAAGCAAATACTCTTGAATTAGGATATCCTATTTTAAGAATACCGAATATAATTGGTGACGAAATCAATTTAACGGACTTAAAACATACAGATTTAGATGACAGAGAATATGAGAAACTATCTCTTAAAAAAGGGGATTTGCTATTTGTTAGAACAAACGGAAACCCTTATTTTATCGGAAGATGTGCTGTTTTCAACATGGATGAGAATAAGTATGTTTTTGCATCATATCTAATTCGCGCAAGAATAAGGAAAGAATTAGCTGTTCCCGATTATGTCAATATATTATTTAAGGAAGGAAAAGGTCGATTACAGCTTTTTTCAAAGGCTACAACGTCTGCTGGTAACTACAACATTAACACAGAATCGTTGAAATCTATTAAGTTGAAAATTCCAGATAAAAAGACTCAAATAAAAATTATTGAAAAATACAACTCAATGAAATTACATATCACGAATGTAGTTGTTAATCAAAATAAAAAAAGCAATGCAATCTCCCAACTCCCCCAATCAATCCTAAACGAAGTGTTTGGAAAATATGAAATCCCAGAAGAGGTATGATTATGGCAAAAAACAATACTAACGGAAATGGTCGGCTGAACGGTCAGTCAAGCATGAACCAGTACATAAAGTCAATATGCGACATTATGAGAAGAGACAAAACAAAAGGCGCATTACAGTATATTCCTGAGCTTACTTGGATGATGTTCTTAAGAATATTGGATGAAAAAGAGCAGGAGGAAGAGTTAAAATGCAAGGCAGTCGAAAAACCATTCACTCAGTCTCTTGAAAAGCCTTATCGTTGGAGGGATTGGGGCGACCCTAATGGAGGAAAAAGAAAAGAATTGCAGGATTCAACATTGGGATGCTTCCTTGATTTTATCAACAAAGAGCTTATTCCGTATCTTAAATCTTTCCAAAATGACCCAAAAGCAACAGTCAAGCAGAAAGTTATTTCCCAGATATTCAGAGGCACCAATAAAACACGGCTTTCAAGCGAGAGAAATATACTGGATGTTCTTGATAAAGTCCATCATTTAACAACAGAA
Source organism: Candidatus Nanohalarchaeota archaeon (assembly GCA_030594795.1). Taxonomy (GTDB): domain Archaea; phylum EX4484-52; class EX4484-52; order EX4484-52; family B79-G9; genus B79-G9. The sequence continues at coordinate 7,725 of JAUVEK010000002.1, forward strand.
AACATAGACTCAACCCATCAGTTCCCTCTTTCTCAAATCTATGAGGGGCTTTTGCTTAAAATGGGTGAAAAAAATAATGACGGCGGACAGTTTTTTACTCCGCGGGAAGTTATAAGGGCTATGATTAGAGCAGTTGATCCAGAACTAATCAAAAACGGAAAAAACGCAACATTTTATGACCCTTGTTGTGGAACCGGCGGTTTTCTGGCTGAAAGCTATGTTTATTTGGAAAATAAGAATCTTACTGGCACTGAAATAGACTATCTAAAGCACGATGCGTTCTGGGGAGTCGATGATTCTGATGATGCATTCCCGATAGCTCTTGCAAACTTGTTCCTTCATGGAGTTGATTTTCCACACATTGGATTAAAGAACAATTTGAGCGGAAGACCGACATATTTAGAACTTTTTCAAAATCCGCCAAACCAATTTGATTATATTATGACAAATCCGCCTTTTGGCGGGAAGGAAGGAGAAGATTCAAAGGCAAATTTTGTATACAAAACAGGAAACACGCAGATTCTTTTCATACAGCATATAATAGACCATCTTAAGGATGGTGGGACATGTACTATGGTTATAGATGAGGGTGTTCTTTTTAGGACAAATGAGACTGCTTTTGTTCAAACTAAAAGAAAACTCCTTGAAGAATGCAATCTATGGTGCTTAATAAGCCTGCCTCAGAATGTTTTTGTGAACGCAGGCGCAGGCGTAAAGACAAATCTGTTATTTTTTACAAAAGGAAAGCCAACCGAAAAAATATGGTATTATGATATGTCTGATATCAAAGTTCTCAAAAAGTCCCCATTTACGATAGACAAGTTTGATGATTTCTTTGAAAGATTAATTTCAAAAAAAGAAGAAGACAAAATCAGCGAAAAAAGCTGGTTTGTCGATATTGAAACAATAAAGAAAAAGAAATATGATATCAAGGCAGTTAACCCTAACATAAAAGAAAAAGTGATTCCACCGCCAGAAGAGCTTATAAAGATTATAGAGAAATCCCAAATCAAGATTAACGAAGGACTTAAAAGATTGAAAGAACTGTTATAGTCGTTTCAGTCCTATCAATCCTTTTTCTTTAGAAAAAGCCACTATGACTGCAGGACGAGGGATGTTGACATAGGTATTAGTCAAAAGATTTAATAACATTTAAGTAAGTTTAAATATTATGTCTAAAAAAAGAACCATACAACAAATATCTGAAACAGAAGCTAAAGGAAAATTAATCTCTTTATTAAGCGAGTGGATTGTTAATCCTTTGGAGAATGATTTCGGTATTGATTTCGAAGTTAGAATTGCTGATAACATTGATTCTAAAATGCAAGAAGTTTCAGAGATTAGTTTTTATATTCAGAATAAATCGTCGATAAATTCTCAAAATGAGCAAGCTGTTGAAGATTTGGATATGGATGATTGGGAATTATATTTAGGGCAAAGAATTCCTGTTCTTTTGGTTAAATACGATGTCAATGAAAAATTATTTTATTGGGGAGTCACGCAGGATTATGCATGGGACGTTCTTGATAAAATGGATTCTAATTGGAAAAGGCAAAAATTCAAGAGAATACTTCTGACAAAGAAACTAACTGATCTTAATATATTAAAGAAAGCAATAACTGAGTCACAAAAAAAGATAACAAGGCATCATTCATTAAATTTAGGAATTGGTGAAGGTATTTCTATAACTCAAGAAGATTTATTAGAATTAAAGAAGCATAAAGAAAAAAATCTTCTTGAATATAAAGCATTAACATTACAAGAATCCTATTATGAATTAAAAAAAGGGAATAGAGATAGATCTACACAACTCTTAAAGGATGTATATAATACGCCAAAAGAAGATGAATCTAAGATAAGGGCAATTATTGGAATTATTTTTGATCTTAATATTGTTATTCTAGAAGAAAATAAGCAAATAGTATTTTTAGCAGAGGAGGGTATCAAAATTGCTAAAAAAATCAACATTCTTTATCTTGAAAAATACCTTGTTCTTCTGAGAAACCAAGCAAAATTATATTTTATTATTAAAAAAATGAGTGAGATTAAGCTAGGGCTTCAAGTACAAAGTCTTCAAAAAGAACAATCATTCTCATTTTTCTATAATCAAGAGTTAGTAAAGTTAAGTGAATTCCATCAATCACTTATTAGAGAAATTAACGAGGCTCTAAAATGGTTCTTGGATAATGGTCATGTTTATTATTATATAGCATCGTTACCATTAATCCTTGATACAATTACTGTTCAAGTTATGCAATTTGCTCCATTCGATAAGAAAATTATAACCAAAGAAGAAGAGGGAAGGGCATCATTAATATCTCAATGTGAGTTTCTTTTTGATAACTTAAAAGAATTAGATTTACTAAAACCGCTTTATCGAAGCGCAGCTAATTATTGTTATTTTATTTGTAAAAATGACAAAGCAATAGATTACATGAATAAGGCACTGGAAATTGCCAAAAAAGATAACGACAAAAACTTTATAGATGGAAATGCCCTGCTTCTTAAAAAGATGAGAACTAAATCTAATCCTTATGATGCTCCCGAAACCAAGCCAATCGGTGAAATGAATCTTTTGGAATACCAAGAAATAACTAAAAAATTAATTGAATTTCAAGGGGTTAATTTAAGTAACAATGATGATTTGACGAATGCCATTAAAATGGCTTTGAGAGACATGAATCCAACAGAATATTTTAAACATTGTGAAAACTTGCGTATTTGTTATGTAAATACAAGTCAAGTAGGTGTGAGTATCGGATTACCGTCAATGGGAACTAAATTTATCTGGTGTAAATATTGTAAAAATTCATACGGTGGATTTAACTTAGATGATATATTCAATACATTCAAAAAACAAAATTGTAAAGAGTGTAAATGCCATAGACCTCGCAAAGAAGATTGGGTATGTAATGTGAAATGGATTGAGAAACAAGAACAAAATCTTGATTTTCGAAAAGTATTAGACAACTTCAAAAAGAATTGGTAATTATACTATGAACTCAAAATTAACAAGAAAGCTATTCCATTAAAGAGTTTAAAATAATCTCAAATTCTTTTTTAAAGTTATTGGCTAATTTTTCATTGGTTTTTTTCCATCTAGTAAATAATTTTGTACATCCCCTAGCCCCCCAATGAGGTTTTTGTTCTTTAAACCAGTTTTTCATTGTATCTCTATTTCCTGGTTTAATTGGTGAGTTTGATTTAAAAATTTGCTTTGTATATCCGCCAGTAGACTCCCAGAACTCATCTTTAGGTTCAAGGCCATTTAAGAAATCATAAAAAACATTCTCTGGACTTTTCTTTCCAGGTAAAAGAACAACTTGCGGACATTTATTATTTTTCAAGGACTTATCTTGGTCCCCATCTAATACAAAAATACTTTTCTTAAAATCAGGTATTTTAAAATTTGCTAAACTTATCAAAAAACTAGCTGGAAAACCTGATATTATCTTTAAGTTTTTAGTGATTTTAGTTCCTAATAGATTGTTTAACCACAAGTTTGCTTCATTATCTTCACAATATACATAAATCTTTTTTCTTTTTTTTATTTCAGGCAATTGTAATCTTAAGTTGTTTATCATCCTTTCAATATCAATTTTATTTTGTAAATTTTTGACTTCTCCAGTATCATTAGACAAAAATATTATTTCCGAGTCTCCTTGGCATTCTGGACTGAGTAACTTTTGAAGTACATCTGTTGAATGTGTGGTAAAAATAATTTGCAGATCTAAATCTTGTGCCCATCTAAACATTCTTTGAACTAATCTTAATTGAGAACCGGGATACAATGAAGCATCTATTTCATCGAGAAGTAAAATTCCGCCATTATACTTTTTGTATATGTTCAACTTTCCATCTTCTTTCTTGACAATGTAAAACTTTTCTTTGTCAGTTACTTCCCATTCACCCTCCTTTACTTTCTTGATTATGGCCCTTTTTTCAGAAAGTGAAATTCCCTCCATCTTGAACAGATTATTCAATTTTTCTGGAATGACATCTTCGTTCAAGATATCTTCTACTTCTTCTATTACATCAATACTAAACAAACACTCATCTTCTAATGCTTCTTTCAATCTACTAAATGAAAAAATTGCAGTTAATATCTGACCGATATTATCTTGTCCTGCAGAATTACCAATCGTATCATAGTTAAGAGTTCTAGCACCATAAAATTTTTTACTAAAGACTTCAATAAATTCAGTAGTAATCCTTTCATCAAGGCCCAGAATTGCATTATGTAAAACATTATATTCTGTTGTTTCTTCATCAGTTAATTGTAAATTTTGATTTTGCTTAATACTGTCTTCTTGGGCTAATGGAAATAGCCTTCTTAATCCTAAATATATTACAGGTAGCTGTCTTTTTCCTTCACCAGTTACCTTTTTACCGACAACTAATCTTAAACTCTTTTCTTTCCCTCTCTCTCGTCTATCAACTGAAATAACTGGTACTTTATCTTCGTTGTCCAACTCAATAGAATATTTATGTTCTTTGGCTTTATCGAATTTAGGATAAGAAAACCTAAATATTTCGGAATATTCTGTTTCAAAAGGGTTTCCGTCAAGAGTATTATATATTATCTTATTCTCCTTTTCTCTAAAACTAAATATATGCCCAACAAGTCCCAATATTGTTGATTTGCCAGTTGCATTCTGTCCAGCTATTGCTGTTATTCGCCTGCCAAAAGACAGATCTAGGTTATTCAAATGCCTAAATTTCTCTATATGAAGAAATTTTATTTTCATTACATCAACTCATCATAATTGTATATTATATTCAAATTAATAAACTTTCTTGTTTTTAGGTGATAAAGCATGGTTTTGTCAATATAATGTCCGATTTTGGGCGAAAAGCGCACTTTCTCCTTTTGTCCTTTTTGCGATTCGCTTGCTTGTCTGCTCACGAATTTGTTGTTTTCATGCCAGCGCCCCCGAAACCCTTAAATACTTCAAACCCCAATAAACACCTACACTTTGGTGATGCCGATGGATTGGAAACACTTTGTTCAGAACCTGTAGACTTCCTTATTCTTAGTTATCAATGTTTTCTCTCTCTAGTCCCCCTCTTCTGGCGCCACCGACAAACCCCCCACAACTTCCAAAAAACCACTAAACCCGGCGCAATCCCCCCACAAAAAACAGCGCCAGCAACCGAAAAACATATAAACCTATCGCCCTATAAAACACAGGATGGTGAATCAAATGGGTGGATACCTTTGGAGCAAATCTGATTAAAAACGCAAAAACAGGACAGATTATTCCAATCTATAAAAAAACAAAAGCACTCAAATGCCCCATAGAATTCTTTGCAAAACTTTCAGACTACGGGAGAAACCCGCACTGCCTGCTTCTCGAATCAGCAAGCACATCTGCAAAATACGCACAATTCAGCATGGGGACAGCATCACCATGCCTGAAAATATCAGGAACCGGGAAAAACTTCAAAATCCTCTCCTTAAACCCGACAGGAAACCGGGTTCTTGAGTTCATAAAAGACGACCTCTCATTCTGCGACACTGTAAAATACGAAAAAAACCAGATCACAGGAACACTGAAACCAAACAGGCGCAAGCTCCAGACAGAACAGGAGCGCCTAAAACAAAAAACGCATGTTGACATCCTGAGGGCAATCGCATTCAAATTCAAGCCAACCACAAAGCCAATGATCCCCTACGCAGGCCTGTTCGGGACCATCTCCTACGACTTCATTGACCAGTTTGAACACCTGCCGAAAAACAAACACGACATCCTAAAAACACCGGACTATGAAATGTACTTCGCAGACAACCTCTTCATCTGCGACCACAAAAAAGGCATCACCTATTTCATAGCAAACGCACTCATAACCGGCAAAAACACAGCTGAAATCCTGAAAGAGTGCAAAAACACAATAGACAAATACACGCAGACACAAAACCAGGAAAAAATCCCAAAACAAAGAACCTACAAAAAAAAGAAAGTCAAACTCACGACAGACACATCAAAACAACAATTCATAGATACTGTAAACAAAATGAAACACCACATAAAAAAAGGAGACATATTCCAGGCAGTGCCCTCAAGAACAATAATGACAGAATACAACACAGAGCCCCTCGACATATACAGGACACTCCGCCGCCTCAACCCCTCACCCTACATGTTCTTCATCAATTCAGGAACCTCAATCCTTCTTGGCGCATCACCGGAAATGTCCCTCAGAGTCAGCGGTGAAAAAGAAAAAAAAGTAGAGATCAGACCCATAGCAGGCACAAGGCCAAGAGGCATAATAAACGGGAAAATAGATGCAGACCTTGACTCAAAATACGAGATCGAGCTGAAACTTGACAAAAAAGAAGTAGCAGAACATGTAATGCTTGTGGACCTTGCAAGAAACGACATAGCAAGAGTCTCAAAGCCCGGCACCCGTATAGTTGACGAGCCGTTTGTCGCAGAAAAATATTCACACGTGCAGCATCTGGTATCCAATGTCAGCGGAACCCTGAAAGACGACCTGGACGCGCTCCATGCATACCTTGCATCAATGAACATGGGCACCCTGACAGGAGCCCCGAAAATCAGGGCAATGGAACTCATAAGGCTAAGTGAAAAGAACAAGCGCTGCCTCTATGGCGGCGCTGTCGCATACCTCACCCCAAGCAAAGACTTCGACTCGACAATAATCATAAGATCAATACACATAAAAGACAGCATCGCACACATACGCTCAGGCGCAGGCATAGTCTACGACTCGGTTCCTGAAAAAGAATACGAGGAGACAATAAAAAAAGCAAAAGCGTGCCTGAGTGCAATAGAACTAACAGGAGGCGTAGAATATGAAAATCCTCTTGATTGACAACTTCGACTCATTCACCTACAATCTCGTAGATGAATTTGAAAAACGCGGCCATGACGTGATAATATACCGCAGCGACACAGGCATCAGCCACATAGATAAAGTAATACAAAAAGAAAATCCCGTATTGATCATCATCTCCCCGGGCCCGGGAACACCGAAAGAAGCAGGCATATGCATACAACTGATAAAAAAATACACAGGCAAAATACCAATATTCGGCATCTGCCTAGGTCACCAGGCAATCGTGGAAGCATTCGGCAAAAAAGTAGCCAGATCAAAAGAGACACTGCACGGCAAAACATCAGAGATATACCACGACCAGAAATCAATATACAAAGCAATTGACAACCCCTTCACAGCAGGCAGGTACCACTCGCTTGCAGCGCACGAAATCCCAAAATGCCTAGCAGTCACATCAAAAACAGAAACAGGCATTGTCATGGGCGTGCGCCACAAAAAACACATCACAGAAGGCGTCCAGTTCCACCCCGAATCCATACTCACACCACAAGGCGGGAAAATAATCAAAAACATGATTGATATAGCAACAGCAAACAAAAAACAACGAAAAACAAAAACCAACACAACACACCCACGACAGGGCGGGTGGGGGTAGAGCAAAGACAAAACAATAAACAGCCCCTTGTGCGCTTGAGCGCAGCGAAACGCACTTAATGATCAACCTTTTACAAGGTTGGGATATCACAAAGAACCAAGGGGGACAGAAAATATCACATTACAACCCAGCAAAATAATCCAACAAACAAAAGGTGAAGAACCATGATTAATATAAGAGACGCAATATCAAAACTCATAGACAAAAAAGACCTGTCAGAACAGGAAACAATACACGTATTCACGCAAATAATGGGCGGCAGCACAACAGACGCGCAAATCGCCTCATTCCTCACAGCCCTCCGCCTAAAAGGCGAGACAATAGACGAAATCACCGGCGCAGCAAAAGTAATGAGGCAAAAAGCGACAACAATCACCCCTAAAGTGGACGCACTTGTAGACACATGCGGCACAGGCGGGGACAGCACAGGCACATTCAATATCTCAACCACAGCAGCCTTCATAGTTGCCGGCGCAGGCATCCCGGTCGCAAAGCACGGGAACAAATCCGTCTCAAGCAAAAGCGGCTCTGCAGATGTCCTTGAAGCACTCGGGGTCAACCTGGACGTCACACCAAAAACAGTCACAGAATGCATTGAAAAAGCAAACATAGGGTTCCTTTTCGCTCCCCGCTTCCATTCAGCAATGAAATATGCAATAGGCCCGAGAAAAGAGATGGGCATCCGGACAATATTCAACATCATCGGACCGCTCACAAACCCAGCAAACGCAAAAGCGCAGCTAATCGGCGTCTATGACCCTGCCCTGACAGAACCGCTGGCACACGCACTTTCAAACCTTGGGACAAAGCGCGCATACATTGTCCACGGCTACCCCCTCGACGAGATAAGCACAACAGGGCCAACGAAAATAACAGAACTAAAAGACAGCCGGATAAGCACCTATACAGTCAGTCCAGAAGAATTCAACATCAAACCCACAGACATCTCACAAATCGCAGGCGGAACACCAGAACAAAACAGCAGGATAACACTGGACATACTGCACAACAAAAAAGGCCCAAAATACGACATAGCAATCCTGAACGCAGCAGCAGCAATCGCAGCAGGCGCCAAAGCAGAGACAATAAAAGACGCAATACCCCTAGCAGAAGAATCAATAGAAAGCAAAAAAGCACTCGAAGCCCTCGGGAAACTAAAGGAGATCACAAATGCAAACTGAAACCACAAACATCCTGAAGAATATAATAGACAACAAGAAAAAAGAGCTTGAACTCAGGAAAAAAGAGATGCCTCTCGAATCATTTACCCGCAGCATAAAAAACAGCACAAGAAAATTCAGACACGCAATAACAAAAAAAGATTCAGGCACTTTCCCAAAACTGATCGCAGAACTAAAATTCGCATCTCCCTCATCCGGCAAAATCAGGAAAGCCACGAGCAGCGAAGTCTTAAGGATAACAAAGCTTTACAGCAGATATGCAGGCGCAATCTCAGTCCTCACAGACAAAAAATATTTCACAGGAGACCCCGAATACCTGAAAATCGCAGGCAAAAACACAAACCTCCCAATACTTCGAAAAGATTTCATAATAGACAAATACCAGATATACGAATCGCGGCATTACGGCGCAGACGCCATACTGCTGATCGCATCCGTGCTTGGCGAAAAAAACCTGAAAGAGTTCATAAAAATCGCAAAAGACCTTGGCATGGACTGCCTTGTCGAGGTCCACGACAAAAAAGACCTGCATATCGCGCTGAACGCAGACGCAGAAATAATCGGCATCAACAACCGCAACCTGGAAACCATGACCACCGACCTGGACACAACCATAGAACTCTCGAAACACATACCAAAAAACACGACAATCGTAAGCGAAAGCGCAATAAAAACAAAACAGGACATAGAATTTTTAGAGCCGGCAGACATAGACGCAATACTGGTCGGAACAGCGATAATGAAAAGTGACATAGAACAGAAACTGAAAGAACTGGCAGGTGCCCACAGATGACAAAGATAAAAATATGCGGCATAACAAACGCAGAAGATGCAAAAAAAGCCGCAGAACTCGGCGCAGACGCACTGGGCTTCATATTCTTCAAAAAAAGCCCGCGACGCATAGACAAAGAAACAGCAAGAGAGATAATAAAGAGCCTCCCCCCTTTCATTGCAAAGGTAGGGGTTTTCGTAGACGAAAAAGAAGACATAGTCCGGGATACCCGGTCATACTGCAGCCTCACAGCGCTCCAGTTCCACGGGAACGAAACAAAAGAATACTGCGCCCAATTCAACAACGTAATAAAAGCATTCAGGATAAAAGACAAAAAAGACCTTGATAGGGTGAGAGAATACGAACCCCACGTAAGCGCAATCCTGCTTGACACATACTCAAAAAATCAAATAGGCGGCACAGGAAAAACTTTCGACTGGAGCATACTTGACAGACTGGATACAAAAAAGCCGCTCATACTCTCCGGCGGAATAACAGAAAAAAACGCGAAAACCGCCATATCAGCTACAAAGCCATACGCGATAGACTCTGCAAGCGGCACAGAATCAGAACCAGGCAAAAAAGACCATATAAAGATGAAAAACCTGATAAACACTGTAAAAGGAAATGATAACAAATGAAAACAAGCACAAAATTCGGACCATTCGGAGGCACATTCGTGCCTGAAACACTTATGATCGCACTTGAAGAACTGGAAGAATCATACCTGAAACTGAAAGACAGCAAACCCTTCAAAGACGAGCTAAATGACCTTCTCAAAAACTACGCAGGCCGTCCCACACCACTATACCTCGCAAAAAACCTTTCAAAAAAGTACAGCTGTAAAATATACTTAAAAAGAGAAGACCTCCTCCATACAGGCGCACATAAGATAAACAACACACTCGGCCAGGGACTGCTTGCAAAACACATGGGAAAAACAAGAATCATCGCAGAGACTGGCGCCGGCCAGCACGGTGTTGCAACAGCAGTGGTCGGGGCACTGCTCGGCATAAAAACCGAGGTATTCATGGGCACAAAAGACATCGAGCGCCAGAAACTGAATGTCTTCAGGATGGAACTATGCGGAACAAAAGTAATACCAGTAGACGCAGGCGCAGGCACACTCAAAGACGCTGTAAACGAAACAATGAGAGACTGGACAGCAAACATCAGAACAACCTACTACATACTCGGCTCTGTCGTGGGACCGCATCCATATCCTATGATAGTACGCGACTTCCAGAGAATAATCGGCAAAGAAACAAAAAAGCAGATAATGGAACTTGAAGGCCGGCTCCCTGACGCAATTGTCGCATGCGTCGGAGGCGGCTCAAACGCCATCGGGATATTCTCCGGATTTATTGACAACAAGAAAACAAAACTCTACGGCGTCGAGGCAGCAGGAATGGGGCTCAACACAAAAAAACACGGGGCATCCCTGTGCAAAGGCACAGGCGGGATACTGCACGGCTCAATGTCATACATCCTGCAGGACAATGACGGGCAGATAGACGAGCCATACTCAATATCCGCAGGCCTTGATTATCCGGGAGTGGGCCCGGAGCACAGCATGCTGAAAGACACAGGGCGCGCAAAGTACGTCGGCATTACTGACAAGGAAGCATTAGCCGCCTTCAGGGAACTCTCAACTACAGAAGGAATCATACCAGCACTCGAATCCGCACATGCAGTCGCATATGCCCTGAAACTTGCAGCAGACCTGAAAAAAGACAGCATCCTCATAATAAACCTCTCAGGCCGCGGCGACAAGGACATGGAGCACGCAGCAAAAGCAATGGGGGTAAAAATATGAGCCGCATCAAAGATATGTTCAAGGCAAAAAAAGCATTCATCCCGTTCACAGTACTTGGCGACCCTGACTTTGAGACATCAAAGGATATCATCAAAGCAATGATAGACTCAGGCGCAGACATGCTCGAGCTGGGTTTCCCCTACTCAGACCCGATTGCAGACGGCCCGACAATACAGCTTGCAGACAAACGCGCACTTGACGCAGGCGCAACCACAAACAGGGCATTCAGGCTCATAAAAGAAATCAGGAACTACTCAGGCATCCCGATAAGCCTTCTTGTATACTCAAACCTCATATACAAAAGAGGCATAGAAAAATTCTACAGGGACGCAAAAGAATCAGGAGTAGACGGAGTCCTTGTAGCAGACATACCATTCGAGGAATCAGAAGAATACACCGCAGCAGCAAAAAAGCACAATATTTCACCGGTATTCCTTGTGGCGCAAACCACAACCCCAAGAAGGCTCAAAGAGATACTCAAATGCGCCGGCGGATATCTTTATCTTGTATCTGTCCTCGGGGTAACCGGTAAAAGAAAAACAATCGAGGATGCGACAATCAACCTAATAAAAACAACAAAAAAAGAGACATCTCTCCCCCTCGCAGTAGGCTTCGGAGTCTCTTCCCCAAAGCATGTAAAGAAACTGGTTTCAGCAGGTGCGGATGGTGTAATCGTCGGCAGCGCCATAATCCAGATAATCGAGCGCAACCTCGGCGACAAGAAGAAGATGATTGATGAGGTTGGGGAGTTTGTTTGGGTGATGAAAGAGGCAATTGTAAAGGGTTCCTGAGAATATTTATAAGCGCTGTTGACTAATAGCTTCATCTATGCTTGCTTTGATATTCAACGCGATTGTGCTTATCGTTTTTCTTGTGTGTTATTCCGCAGATAAGGAGAAATCTCTCCATGCACTGCGCTTATCTGTCAGGTCTTTTGAACGGATTGCGCCAATATTTGTTGTTATTATCATATTTCTCATTTTTATGCAGGGATTGTTTTTTGGTGATGCTATTTCTGCGTATCTTGAAGGAGCCACAGGATCAGCAGGGTACCTGCTGGCAGCTATTGCGGGCGCGATTGTGCATGTACCGCCATTCATAGCATCCCCCATAGCAGGTCAGCTTCTCAACTCCGGTGTAAATCCCGGGTATATTGCCGCCCTTGTTACTTCTCTTGTGATGGTCCACACTTTCAGCATACCTATCGAGGTCAGGGAGCTTGGACTTAAATTTGCTTTGCTTCGCAATCTCTTGTGTCTTGTTTCCGCGATTGTTATCGGTGTCATCATGGGGGTGTTGTATTGAAATCCCAAAAAGCTAAAGGAATTGCCGGAGTAGTTGCTCTTCTTGCAGTCATTCTTACGTATGCGATGCTGCCTGATTCTACTGCTGACTATTCGATGATATTTTCGATTATTTTGTATCTCCCTGGCTTTTTTGTCCTGATAGGCTTATTTGAGGCATGGGTATCGAGAAAGTTTGTGGTCAGCCACCTGGGTGAGCAGTCCGGCTTGAAGGGGTCTGTGTATAGCTTCTTCATGGGATGCATGATTCCGGGGCCTTTGTATCTTGCGTTTCCCCTTGCAGCGGCGCTTTTGAGGAAAGGCATCAGCAGGTTTAATGTTGTACTTTTTATCGGTGCATGGTCGTCTTTTAAGGTTGTTGAGGAGATATTTGAACTGCATTTCCTGGGACCAAGGTTTCTGGTGCTCCGGGTTCTTTTGTCTGTGCCTTTTGTGATTGCTGTTGCTTTTATTATCTCAAGAATTTGTTTTGATGATTAGTGTTGTACCATCGAAAATAAATAAGTATATACCGAATATCTTATCAGGTAGAACCAGTGTAAAGTGGTATTTATGGACAAAACAGGCAAGAGAATTGATCCCTGGGGCGCAAATGACATTTCTGATTATGATAAACTAATGTCTGAGTTCGGGATAGAGCCATTCAGCAACATAATAAACTCAGTCCCAAATATCCACAAATACATGCGCCGCAACATAATCTACGGCCACAGGGACTTCAAAAGAATCGCCCTCGCCATGAAAAACAAGACGCCATTCATCATGCTCACAGGCCTCATGCCGTCAGGAAAAATGCACTTCGGCCACAAGATGGTAGCTGACGAGATGATATACTTCCAGCAAAACGGCGCCCACTGCTATGTCTGCATAGCAGACATCGAGGCATACCTCACAAGGAACATGGACCTGGAAACCATGAAAGACCTAGCGATAAATGAGTACCTCCTAAACTACATCGCCCTCGGCCTCAAGCCAAAAAAATGCACCCTCTACTTCCAGAGCGACTTCAAAAACAAATACAATACATTAAGCAAATACTTCGCAAAAAAAGTAACTTTCAACGAGCTAAAAGCAATATACGGGGACCTCACAACAGGCAAAATCACATCAGCACTGACCCAGGCCGCAGACATACTCTACCCGCAGCTCGACATAGGCAGGCCAACCCCGACAATAGTGCCTGTAGGAACAGACCAGGACCCGCATCTCCGCCTCACAAGAGACATAGCATCAAGATTCAAAAGCGAATACAACTTCATCCTTCCCTCATCCACTTACCACAGATACCAGAAAGGCCTTGGCGGCTCAAAGATGAGCTCAAGCGACCCAACAACATACATTGCCCTAACTGACTCAAAAAAAGACGCAGAATCAAAAATCAAAAGAGCCCTGACAGGCGGAAGAGACACCCTTGAAGAGCAGAAGCGCCTCGGAGGCAACCCAGCAAAATGCACAATATTTGAGCTCTACAAGTTCCACCTCATAGACGATGACTCAAAGCTCAAAAATGTCTTTGACGACTGCAGCGCAGGCAAAATAATGTGCGGCGAATGCAAGATGCGCTGCATAGAACTCATCGCAAACTTCTTAGAAAAGCACCAGCAGAAGCGCGAAAAAGCAAAAAGCCAGCTAGACAAATTCCTGAAGTGAGTAATCATATTGACAGTAAAACCAGGCCGCACAAAACAGAAATTATGCCTATTTTCTGGTTTATCTCTAATGCTTCCTTTAAGAAAATTTTTGCAAGGATTATTGTGATAACTGGGAAAGCTGCACCGATTGGGGCAACTATTGCTGTGTATTCTGAAGTTATACCAACTCCATATGCAAGGAAGCCGATGGCCTCCAAAAGACCAATCATTATTATGAAGAATGCTGTGTTTCTTGGGAATGATATGTTTTTTCCTGTTGCAACAGAATATGCAAATATATATGCTGTAGCAGTTGTTTTTATGAGAAGCATTGGCAGGAACCAGCTGAGTTCAGCTGCTAACACGTCAATGTATACAAAATATGTTCCCCATGCTAATGCGGCAATCACTGCATATTTTACGCCGCGTGATATATTTCCCAGTTTTAGTTTCACGAGATCATGCAACTTAAAGGATGCTAATATTGCCCCAAGGATTGCAAGACACACCCCGACAGCCTGAAATCCGCTCAGTGTCTCATTTAGAAATATCAGGCACAATATCACAGTAACAGCCCCCCAGCAGGCAGCAATGGGGCTGATAATGGATACTTTTCCTACCTGCAGGCCTTTGTAGAATGCGAGATATGAAATGACACCAAGAAAGCCCGTAATCAGGATGATGGTTATTGTAGTGTATGAAAGAATAGGAAGCTCAAAGAATAGTTGGAATATGAGAAAAAGCACGATTGCGCAGGTCATCTGGCTGTAGATAAATGTTTTTAACAGGCTTGTCTTCCTTACTGCTTTTGCAGTGAAGAAGTCAGCTGCGCCCCAACAGATCATTGCGACAATGCCAAAGATTATGCCTGTTGATATGTCCATAATAAATGATTATTTGGATTGCTTTATTTAAGTTCCTTACGAAAGCCTGAAAGTTATTGACGTTTTTTTCTTCCCAACTGTGATTTTACCCTCGCGCCCGAGCCATCCAAGCGCAGCATAAACCTCATTTGCCTTGAGCTTTGTCTCTTTCGAAAGCAGCGCCACAGACTTTCCACTTTGTTTGTTCAGCGCCCTCCAGACCTTTCCTGCACTCACACCAAACATTTTTTCTACTTTCATATCTTTCCACCACCAAAATTCAATATCACGTATACTGTACGCATACCATATATAATGATTTCTATTGTAGACACCTTAAGAACAGGAAGTATGGACTTGGCGGGATTTTCGCAACCTAGCGCGCCAGCGCAACAAGACGATTCGAACCCGTGGCCTCTGCGATGCGAACGCAGCAATCTGCCAGCTGATATACAAGCCCACCCAAACAATATTCAATTCAATAAAACACTTAAAAACATATGCTTACATACAATATCACGTGGTAAAATGCAGATAAACCTTCAAAGCCATGAAATAATACTTCTAAAATCCCTCGAGGATGGGATGCAAAGAACAATAGACGAACTTGCTGCAGCCCTGAAAACAGACCAGTCAGCCATAGTCAGGGCATCCCTGACACTCAAGAAATACGAACTCGCAGAAGTAAGTGAAAGCGAAACATACATAGCAAAACTCACAAAAGAAGGAGAAACAGCACTAAAAAACGGCCTCCCCGAAAAGCAGCTTGTACAGGAAATCATAAAAATAGGCCCCGAGGCAAAACTGGACCTCATAAAATTCACCAGCAAAAACATAGCCATCGGCTATGCAAAAAGAAAAGGCTACATCAGCATGAACAAGACAGGCAAAGGAATAATAATCGCGATAACAGCAAAAGGCCGCGACTCACTAAAAGCCCAAACCCCTGAAGAACTGCTCCTGAAAAGGGCAGTCACCACAAGAAAAGTGACGCGCGAGGAACTGGAACTCCTGAAATCAAGAAAATTAATCAACTACACATCAAAAACCATAAGAACCATAAAAGCAACACCAAAAGGCGCAGAACTCGCATCACGCATAAAGATAAAAAAACAAATCTCAAGACTCACACCCGAGCTCATCAAAACAGGCAGATGGAGCAGCGTAGCACTCAGGAAATACAACACAACAGCACCGGTAAGCCCCGTATACCCCGGCAAGCGCCACTTTGTAAACCAGGCCACAGACTACGTAAGAAAAATATGGCTCGAGATGGGCTTCAAAGAGATGAGAGGCCCAATAATACAGACCTCGTTCTGGAACTTCGACGCGCTCTTCGTACCCCAGGACCACCCCGCAAGAGACATCCAGGACACCTTCTTCATGGACCTGAAATCAGAAAACCCACACAAAGACAAAAAACTCGTAGAAAAAGTAAAAAAAGCGCACGAGGAAGGCGTCTGCAATTCAGCAGG
This sequence comes from Candidatus Nanohalarchaeota archaeon, assembly GCA_030594795.1. Classification (GTDB taxonomy): domain Archaea; phylum EX4484-52; class EX4484-52; order EX4484-52; family B79-G9; genus B79-G9. The sequence continues at coordinate 24,223 of JAUVEK010000002.1, forward strand.
ATGGCAGTACAAATGGAGCCATGAGACAGCCAGGAAAGTCGTATTAAGAACGCACACAACCGTCCTCTCAGCGCAGACATTGGCTCAGCTAAAAAAAGACGATCTGCCCGCAAAATACTTCGCCATCGGCCGCTGCTTCAGAAACGAGGCACTGGACTGGAAGCATCTTTTCGAATTCAACCAGGTCGAGGGAATAGTGGTCGACAAAAACGCGAACTTCAGGCACCTTCTCGGATACCTGAAAGAATTCTTCAAAAAACTCGGGTTCGAAAGAGCAAGATTCAGGCCCGCCTATTTCCCCTACACAGAGATGTCAGTAGAGATAGAAGTATACTACCCTGAGCGCGACGCATGGATCGAGCTTGGCGGCGCAGGCATCTTCAGGCCTGAAGTCGTGGAGCCGCTTCTGGGCGAGCCAATCCCTGTCCTTGCATGGGGCCCGGGCTTTGACAGGATAATAATGGACTACTACAAAATCAAAGACATAAGAGACCTCTACAAGAACGACATAAAACAGCTAAGAGAAATGAAACAGTGGATGATTGGTTAAATGAAAGAAGAATACTTCACAAGATTCGTACTAAAAGACGGAAAAATGGAAAAAGTGAAAGTGCGCAAAAAAGAAGCCCTAAAAGACATAAAAGAACTGCTCAAAGAGGACAAAGACTTTTTGGAAATAATGGCAAAGATGTGAATACAGAAAGCAGTATAAGGTGTAACTATGCCAACAATAACCCTTGACAAAAAAAAGGTCCTGAAGCTCATCGGGAAAAAAGTATCCGACGAACTCCTGAAAGACAGGATATCAATGCTCGGTACAGACCTTGAAAAACTCGACGAAAACGAGATAACAGTAGAAATCTTCCCGAACAGGCCCGACATGCTCTCAGAAGAAGGATTCTCCCGCGCCCTCTCCGCATTCATGGAAATAAAACCAGGATTCAGGAAATACAGCGTAAAAAAAGAAAAATCAAAAGTCACAGTAAACAACCTTCCAAAAGAATGGCCCTACGCTGTATGCGCCATCGTCCGCAACCTTGAACTTGACGACGGGAAACTCCGCTCAGTCATACAGCTCCAGGAAAAGCTGGCAGTAACCCTCCTTAGGAACAGGAAAAAAGGCGGGCTCGGCATATACCCCCTGGACAAGATAGAACTTCCCATAACTTTCACATCATACAAAAAAGAAAAAATCAAATTCAGGCCCCTGGAACATGAAGAAATGCTGACAGCCGATGAAATACTCATAAAGCACCCGACAGGCAGGGAATACGCGCACATTGTCAAAGGATGGAAACGATTCCCTGTCTTCACAGACGCCAAAGGCACAATAATGTCCATGCCACCTATAATAAACTCACATGACGTAGGAAAAGTGACAGAAGCAACAAAAAACGTCTTCGTCGAAGGCACAGGAACAGACCTGAACACACTCAAAATCGCAATGAACATCATGCTCACAACCCTTGCAGACACCGGAGGGACCATATACTCTCTCGAGATGGACTACAAAACCCGCAAATTCCCATGCCCTGACCTGGACCCGCGAAAAATGAAACTTGACAAAAGCTATGCAAACAAGCTCCTCGGAATAGAACTAAAAGACACGGACATAAAAAAACTCCTCTCAAAAATGGGCATCGGCTTTGAGAAAGGACATGCCCTCATCCCTGCATACAGGGCAGACATCCTCCACCCGATTGACCTTGTAGAAGATATCGCAATCGCCTACGGCTACGAGAACTTCGCTGAAAAAATACCCAAAATATCAACAATAGGGGAAGAATCAAAAGAAGCCATCTTCGCAAAAAAAATATCAGACACCGCAGTCGGCTTCAGCCTCCTTGAATGCCTGTCCTATCACCTGGCAAGCAAAAAACACCTGGCAGGCTTCATGCGCAAAAAAGACGAAAACATCATCACAACAACAAACGCAGTAAACATAGAATACACAGCCCTGAGAAACGCCCTCCTGCCCGGACTCCTGAAAATCCTCTCTGAAAACACACACAACGAATACCCCCAGAGACTGTTCGAAGTCGGGAAAGTCATAAAACCAGACAAAACAAGCGAAACAAACTCATGCGAAACCTTAAGCTGCTCTGTAATAATAGCAGACATAAAAGCGGAATTCACAGAAATAAAAGCAATACTTGAAAGCATCCTGAACAGCCTCGCCATAGCATACACAATCAAAGAAGCATCCCATCCCTCATACATAGACGGCAGGTGCGCACAAATTCTCATAAACCAGAAACCCCGAGGATTCCTCGGTGAAATACACCCCCAGATTCTGAACAACTTCAATCTGGAAGTGCCCGTCAGCGCATTCGAAATTGAGTTCAATGAAACAGACTACGCGTGATACAATGGAAACAGACTACAAAAAACTTGGACTGAGATGCGGGATAGAGATACACCGCCAGCTTGCATCAGAAAGAAAACTATTCTGCAATTGCCTGAACGAAAAAAGCGAAAATCTCCCGCTCAAACTCTCAAGAAACCTCCGCGCTGTCGCAGGCGAACTGGGCGCAGTCGACAGGGCAGCATCGCACGAAACAACAAGAGCAAGAACATTCATCTACAACTACGATCCAAAAACAGCATGCCTCGTAGAACTGGACGAGGAGCCGCCATGCGACATAAACAAAGAAGCCCTCGACATCGCACTTACAATATCACTCATGCTCAACATGAAAATAGTTGACGAACTCCACGTAATGCGAAAAACCGTCGTCGACGGGAGCACAGTATCCGGGTTCCAGAGAACCGCGCTCCTCAGCTACAACGGTCACATCGAAACAGACAAAGGCCGTATAGGCATAATCAACCTCAGCATAGAAGAGGACTCTGCACCAAAGATTCTTGAAGAAGGCAGCACAATCCACTACAGGCTCGACAGGCTGGGTGTGCCCCTGGTCGAGATAGGAACAGACACAGACATAGTGTCCCCCGACCATTGCAGGGAAGTGGCAGAAAAGCTGGGCATGATCCTGAAAAGCACAGGCAAAGTCAAAAGAGGCATCGGCACAATCAGGCAGGACGTAAACGTATCCATAAAAGAAGGCGCAAGAGTAGAAATCAAAGGCGCGCAGGACTTAAGAATGATTCCTGAACTCGTAAGGCTTGAGATAGAAAGGCAGAAAAGCCTCGTTGACCTGCGAAGCGAACTTAAAAAAATGAAATTCAAAAACCAGAAATGCAGCATGATTGATGTCACAGATATCTTCAGAGCATCAGAATCAAAAATAGTTCAAAACAAACACATCCACGCAATAAAAATCAACAGCATCAGCGGATTCTTCAAAAAGAAACTCCACAAACACAGGACTTTAGGCAACGAAATCGCAAACTACGCAAGAGTAAAAGCGCACATAAAAGGCATCATCCACACAGACGAGAACCTCGAAAACTACGGGCTTGAAACAGAGTTCGAAAAGCTAAAAACCAGGCTAAAAGCGCATAAAGGCGACATGCTCATCATCGTCGCAGCAGACAAGGAAACCTCATCTGTCGCCCTGAACGCCGTCTGCAACCGCATCAACCAACTGCTTTTAGGCATTCCGGAAGAAACAAGAAGAGCCCTCCCGAACGGGGACAGCGAATACATGAGACCCCTTCCCGGCGCAAGCCGCATGTACCCGGAAACAGACGTGCACTCTGTCATCATTGATAAGACCATGATCAAGGGGATCACCCTCCCTGAAACACTTGACGAAAAAAAGAAAAGATTCCAGAAAGACATGGGCCTGAACACAGAACTTTCCCTGCAGATAATCAACTCAGACTATCTTGAACTGTTCGAAAAATGCATTAAAGAACACAAAGCAGACCCAAAACTAGCTGCCAACATCTTCGTAAACATCCTCCCGGACTTAAAGACGCGCGAAAACATAAACACAGGCAGCATCAGCCCCAAAAACTTCTTTGACATATTCGCATCCGTCAATTCAGGAAAAATAACAAAAGACACAGTACCTATAATATTAAAGCACGCAGCAGAATCAGAGTTATCGGTTCCAGAGATTGTGGAAGCAAAACACCTCGGCATCATGAGCGAAAACGAAGCCAAAAACATAATCCTCGACATCATAAAAAAAGAAAAAGGCTCCCGGATGAAACACATCATCGGCAAATGCATGGGCGCCCTCAAAGGCAAAATCGAAAACAAAAAGATTGTCGACATAATCAAGCGCGAGATGAAAGAATAGACACAGATTCATTCCTCAAACTCACATTCTTTGCAACAGCAATCTCAAAATAAAATTCTTCTCACAAACATATTTAAAGATTAAATCAGGATAACTTATCCAGATTTGATAAGAGGTACTTGATTTTTCAGTAGGTGAACAAAATGATAGAAAAAATCCTGGGAATTGTTGACATCCTCGTAGCTATCCTGATTTTCTTTGGTGACATCCCGGGCCCAAAATTATTCGTCAACGCAATCGCATTCCTGCTCTTTGCAAAAGGCGCCGTCTCCCTCGTATACTTCCCCTTCCTCTACATCCCGGGCATCCTCATGGGCATAATAGACGT